>JALRBG010000227.1 GCA_023257855.1 Pseudomonadales bacterium
TGGAGATCATGACAAAGGTGCCTGATGGTACATTTTCTATCCCTTGGACCTGCCACTTTACACCGCAGGTGATCCTGAGCCACCACAGGCAAAACGCATTCCAGACGAGGAAATAGCGATAGCGCGCCCTGAGCGGCATGAAAATGCCAAGAATTACGCAGAGAAGAGCGTGTGGCGCCAGCGTGATAAAGTAACCCAGGTAAAACAGCAAAGAGCGCAGTGTTTTCATGACGGGGCTGGATCGTTACTATGCTGGAGGCCGCCGATGACGAACATGGCTGCCGAAAACAGGTCGTCGAAGACAGGGATATTCTGCAGCTTATCGGGAGCCATGGTCTCCTGTGTCAGGGTGCCCTTGCCGGTCAATACCAGGATGGGTTTGCAACCTTTGGCAAGAGCCACATTGATATCCTTCTCCGTATCGCCGATGAACCAGGCGCCGGCAACGGAACGCCCGAACTGTTCCTCGAGCTGGTTCAGCAGGCCCGGGCGGGGTTTGCGGCAATCGCAGTTTTCATCGGGCCGGTGCGGGCAGAAAAAAATACCATCAATGCGACCGCCCTGCTCTTCCACCAGCGTGCGCAGTAATTCATGCATGCGCGACAGGGTGAATTCGTCGAACAGCCCGCGACCCAGGCCAGACTGGTTGGTGGCTACGCACACCTGGAATCCGGACCGGGACAGCTGGCTGATTGCCTCGATGCTGCCGGCGATGGGAAAGAATTCGTCTTCATACTTGATATAGTCTTCGGAGTCATGGTTGATGACGCCGTCGCGATCCAAAATGACGAGGGGTGAGTTCATGTCAGGCGGTTCAGGCTGCCTGCAGGAAAGAGATGTCGGCGATCTGCAGGAACAGATGGCGCAATTTCTGCAGCAGGGACTGGCGGTTCATCCGGACCTTCTCGTCATCGGTGTTAACCATGACCTCATCAAAGAAACGGTCAACATCTGCCTGAAGTGTAGCCATAGCTGACAATGCTTTACTGTATTCCTGCTTGTCGAGCAACGGTTCTACTTCCTTCAGCAAGGTATCGAGTTTTTCCGCGAGCTGTTTTTCGGCGGCTTCAGTGAGCAGGCTGGCATCAGTTTGTGTGGAGGGTTGCTGGTCAAGTTTGGCCAGGATATTCGACACGCGCTTGTTCGCTGCAGCCAGCGCTTCGGCCTCCTTCAATGTGGTGAAGTCCCGCACGGCGCGAATTCGCAGGTCGAAATCGCGCGGTCGGGTCGAGCGCACAGCATCGACCGCCTGGAAGATATTCGCCCGCACACCTTCATCGGCATACCAGGCACGGAAACGTTCAAAGATGAAATCCAGAACTCGGTATTCCAGGCCGTCATGTTCAGGCAGGTCGGCATAGTGACTCACCGCATTGCCGATACAGTCGGACAGGTCGAGATCCAGGCCCTTCTCGACCACGATGCGCAGGATGCCTAACGCGGCTCGCCGCAGCGCAAAGGGGTCCTTTGAACCCGTTGGCGGTTGACCGATACCGAACAGGCCGACAATCGTATCGATGCGTTCCGCCAGCGCCAGGGCTATGCCCGTCTGCGTGTCGGGCAGCTCATCGCCGGCAAAGCGCGGCAAGTACTGCTCAAAGATGGCCTGGGCAACCTCGGGGTCTTCGCCGTCATGCCTGGCGTAGTAATTGCCCATGATGCCCTGCAATTCGGCGAATTCGCCAACCATGCCGGTCAACAGGTCGCACTTGGCCAGCAAGGCTGCTCGTACCGCCCTGCCCTCGTCAAAGCCGGATCTGCCGGCTATGAATTCGGCGACTTTCGCTACGCGCCGGGATTTGTCAAAGACCGTACCCAGGGTTTGTTCAAAGATTACGGTCTGCAGCTTGTCCTGTCGGGATTCAAGCTTCTCTTTCTTGTCCTGTTCGAAGAAGAAAGCGGCATCGGCAAGGCGCGGCCTGATCACCCTTTCGTTACCCGCAATTACCCGTGCCGGCTCTTGGCTGACCAGGTTGCTGACGGTGATGAAGTTGGGCAGGATGCTGCCCTTGTCGTCTTCCAGGGTGAAACATTTCTGGTTGTTCTTCATCGAGGAAACCAGCGCTTCCTTTGGCACGTCGAGGAAGGCTTCGTCGAATGCCCCGGTCAACGCGACCGGCCATTCGACCAGCGCCGTG
>JALRBG010000230.1 GCA_023257855.1 Pseudomonadales bacterium
ATCGTGACACTGGCCATCAACCTCGGCTGCTTCTTGCTGCAAATGCTCTGATCGGGCTGGTGCGGAGCACGAAGGCTCCTTATACTTTGCGCAATACAGAATTCCGGGGAAATACCTGCATGCGCCAAGCCCACCTTCGTATCATCCTGATTCCCGTCCTTTGCCTGGCTGCTGCCAAAGTATTTTCCCAGGACACGGTCATTCGTGCCGAGGCCAACGTCGATGGCGAGGCGCTCTACAATGAAACCTGTGCCGCCTGCCACAACATGCCCGAAGCAACACGTTCGCCCCCCCTGGAAACGCTGAAGCGTATGGGGGCAAGGGCTGTCAGGTATGCGCTAACGCATGGGAAAATGAAAGTCCAGGCGCAGCCTTTGGGTGAGGCGGGCATCGACAACGTCGTTGCCTTCCTGTCGGCTGCCGCGGAGACAGACAACAGCTGGATCACCGGCATGCAGTGCCCGGCCGAGCGCATGGATGTGGATACCGGGCCCGCCACGATCTGGACCCAGGGTTTTGATCGCAGGAACCGGCGCCACCTGACCACTGAACAGGTCGGGCTGACCACGCGTGACATGGGCAATCTGGAACTGGCCTGGTCGATGGCATTCCCCGGTACCGCCAATATGCGCTCGCAGCCCGCCGTCGTGGGTAACACCATGTATTACCCCATCGTCGATTCCGGCCAGTTGTTCGCGCTGGATATCGGCGGTGAAGCACCGTGCGTGAAATGGGTCTATCAACATGACATTCCGCTACGTACCACGATCGGTTACCACACGCTGGCCGACGGGCGGCCTGTGCTGGTCTTTGCCGATGTCTCGGCCCACACCATCCTGATGGATGCCGTTACGACCGAGATTCTCTGGGACGCCAGCGTGCAGGCCACCAGTGTGTCCAATGTCACGGCCATGCCGGTGCTTTACGGTGACCGGGTATACGTACCCATTTCTTCGGGTGAGCTGCTGATGGGTGCTGCACCGGATTACGAGTGCTGCACCAGCCATGGCGCCGTCGTGGCGCTGGACGTGGCAACCGGGGAGCGGGTGTGGGAATACCACACGATGGAAGAGGCAAGGCCGACCACGATCAGCAGTGTTGGCACACAGCAGTGGGGTCCTTCCGGGGCGCCCATCTGGACTGCTGCAGCCGTCGATGAGGCCCGTGGCCTGCTATACGTCGGCACCGGTGAAAACACCTCTGCACCGGCCACCGATACCAGCGACGCCATCCTGGCGATCAGGCTCGAAGACGGCTCCCTGGCGTGGAAGTTCCAGGCTACCGCCAATGATATTTTCCTGAGCGGGTGCACCCGTGAGCCGGACGGCCCCAATTGTCCGCCGCCCGACAGTATCAACCGCGACGTGGATTTTGGTGCAGCCCTCATGCTCGCTACCCGCAGTGACGGTTCCGATATCGTCCTGGCGGGCCAGAAGAGTGGTGACGTCTGGGCGCTGGATCCGGACACCGGCGCCCTTTTGTGGAACACCAGGGTCGGCCCCGGCGGTGCCGCCGGCGGCATTCACTGGGGCATGGCTTTCGACGGCAAAAGCGTATTTGCCGCCAACAACATGACCACCGATTCCACGGCAGACGGCGTCGATTCCGGCCTGTTCGCCCTCGATGTCGATACCGGCAATATCACCTGGGAATATCATCACCAGCCGGACTGTTCCGGCAATCGCCGGGAAAACCTGCGCAGTTGCGACAGCAACTGGGGCATGTCGGCTGCCACTCTGATCGTGGACAGCGCCGTGGTCCAGGGCAGCAATGACGGTTTCGTGAAAGTGTTCGACAGCGGCACGGGCGAACCTGTCTTCACCTTTGATACTGCACGTCCCTTTGAGACCATGAACGGGGTGCCGGGCAAGGGCGGAGCCATCGACAACTTTTCCATCTGGGCCGCCAACGGCACGCTCTTTGTCCAGTCGGGGTACGGACTGATGGGTGTGCCCGGAAATGTCCTGCTGGCATTCCGCCCGCGCTAGATTTACTACAGTAAATAAAAAACCGGGCGATGCCCGGTTTTTTTTGCCAGGTACCCGGGTTCTATACCCGGGCAGGCAGGATGTCTTGCAACCGTTCCCTGGCCTGGCGGATACAGGCCGCTGTGGTGTCCCAGTCGATGCAGCCATCAGTGACCGAAACCCCGTATTGCAGTTGTGAATGATCTGCAGGAATGTCCTGGCGGCCGGCGTTGATGTTGCTCTCGATCATCACGCCGATTATCGACTTGTTACCGGCCATGATCTGGTCGACGACATTGTCCAGGACGAGGGGCTGGCGATTGTGGTCCTTGTTGGAGTTGGCATGACTGCAGTCGATCATGATGTTGCTGGAGACGCCTGCTTTCACGCACAAGGCCTCGCAGCGGGCGACACTGTCCGCATCGTAGTTCTGGATGCCATTGCCGCCACGGAGAACAACGTGTGCATAGGGGTTGCCCTTCGTATGCACGATACTGACCTTGCCTTCAGGATCGATGCCAAGAAACCGGTGCGGACTGCTCACTGCCTTCATTGCGTTGATGGCTACTTCCAGGCCGCCGTCAGTGCCGTTCTTGAATCCCACGGGAGATGACAGGCCGCTGGACATTTCGCGGTGTGTCTGCGACTCGGTGGTGCGGGCGCCGATCGCCGACCAGGTGATGATGTCGTGCAGGTATTGCGGGGAAATAGGATCCAGCGCTTCCGTCGAAGTGGGTAGTCCCATGGCAGAGAGTTTCAGCAGGAGGCGACGCCCTGTATGCAGTCCTTCCTCGATGCGAAAGCTGTCGTTCATGTCGGGATCGTTGATCAGTCCCTTCCAGCCGGTCGACGTGCGCGGCTTCTCGAAATACACTCGCATGACCAGGACGAGAGTATCCTGGACTTCCTCGGCAAGGGCCTTCAGGCGCTCTGCATAGTCAAGCGCGGCATCCACATCGTGGATGGAGCAGGGGCCCACCACCATGAACAGGCGCGGATCCTTGTGATCGAGGATGTCACGAATCACCTGGCGGTTCTGCGTGACGATATCTGCGGTATCGCCATGCAGCGGCAGGCGCTCTTTCAGTGCCATCGGGGTAATCAACGTCTGGTATTCGCTGATATTGACGTTTTCTGTACTGGGGATAGCCATGTCGTTTCCGGTTTGTTCGGCTGGAGTAGTGAAAATGGCGCGCATTATATCGGCTAAAAAGCGCGTGAAACACCGTTATCTGCGGCAAATTACCCGCACTGGCCTCAGAACAGCGGGGGCTGCATGTCGACTCCAGCAGCGGGCTGATCGAGAATATGCAGCCGCGGCAGGGCCGTGAAGTAAAGCGCGGTGCGAATTTCCCGAGATTCCATGGCGCGAAACAGGTCTGCATACCTGGCGAGTTGCGACCGATACTGGGCGGCCTGCCGGGCAAAAAAATCATTCTCGTGCTCGTCGGATGCAGGAGTCGCGGTTTTGAAATCGATGATCCAGCGAACATCATCCGCATCAACGAAAGTACGATCGATCACGGCGATGCGTTGCCGTCCATGACGGTAATCACTGAGGCTGAGCTCACATGCTGCCTCCTGGTGATCTGCCCGCAACAGCCAGCGGAACTCCTCATCATGGTGACAACGCTCCAGCTGTGCCCTGATTTCTGCAATTGCCTGTTCCGGCCGTGAGGACAAGGGGGCAAGGCGTTGCCGCCAGTTAACCTCGCAGTCGGCCAGTGCCTGCTGATCCTGGATGTCGAATAGGCCCTCCCCGATACGGCACAGGCATTCATGCATTATTTCGCCAAGGGTTCGTTCCACCAGGTTGTCATGCACGGATTCGGGCAGATCAATTACCGGAGGTTCGGCGTCTTCCGGTGGTCTGGCAATACCCAGCATGGCTGGTGGCTGCCATGTCGGCGGCAGTCGATTACTCACGAGATGACGGCCTTCTGCGGACCTGGATTCCCCTATATCGCTCTCAGCCGCTCTTTCCAGGCTGGCCAGGATCGAAGGATCCGCTTCCAGTTGCGGCCAGAGAGAGGCCAATAGGGAACTGGGGGCAGGAGCCTGCCAGGTGCCGTCTTTTTCCGTGATGCTGCCTATGAGTAGCGCACTCTTGATGGCCCGTGTCACGCCGATGTAGAACAGGCGCGTCCCTTCGAGACGTTGCTGAATGTCAGCTTCGTATTTGAGATGTTGGTAGGTGGGGTCACGCTCCTGCCCGCGTTGTCCGGGCATGCTCATCACCAGCTCCGGTTCACCAGCGGTATTGATATGTTCCCGCCAGCGCAAAAGCGGGTTGTCATCGGGACGAGTCTTGCGTTCGAGTCCTGGCAGGATGACATGTTCAAACTCAAGTCCCTTTGCCTTGTGGATGGTCATGATGGTCAGGGCGGCCTGGGGATTCAAACCATCCGCGTACTGGCCGGCAACCTTGCTTTCGAAGCGATGGATATCCGTAACATCGCCCTGGTCATCGAATTCCTCAACCAGGTCGAAGAAATGCCGAATGCTGGGCAGCATATGTGCGTCCGCCAATGCGACGGGTCCGCCGAGGGCCAGCCAGGTCTTTTCCAGCCATTCCCGCAGCGGCAGGCGCCGGCGCCGGGACCGGGCCTGTATCAGGACGGGCAAGCCACGCTGAAGAATGATGCCGGCATCTGCTGACAATCCGGAAACCTGTTCATGATTCTGCAGTGCCTGCCATGGCGAAACGCGCATACTCGCGGCGTGTCGTGAAATACAGAGGAGGTCTGCCAACGGCAGGCCCAGCCAGGGCGTTCTCAGCAGGGCGTACCATGCTGTGACATCTGCGGGGTTCAACAGGGCCCTTAGCAGGATCAGCAGATCCTGTATCACCGGGTAGGAATCGAGGGGGTCGATATCTGCGGCATTCCAGGCTATGCCGCGCCGGCGCAGTTCGGGAATGATGTCAGCGAGGTGGTTGCGCGTGCGCACGAGCAGCGCGATACGGTCGCCTGGATAATCTGACTGCAGGGATTCAACCGCAGCCGCCACACGCTCGGCCTCACAGCGCCGCAGCAGGTGACGCGCATCGTCCATGTCCTTTTCCGCGGTTAGCAAATGCATGCTCACCCCAAGTCCGGCAAGTGCGTCGTTGATGCTTTCTGCCTGGCTGTAACTGACCCCACCTCGACCGATATCATCCTTGCGGGGAAATGCGGGAGCGAAGTGCCGGTTTACCCAGTCGACGATATTGGCCTGGCTGCGGAAATTCACCCGCAGCTTCAGGCTGTCGAGTTTGATCTGGCCTATACCGTTGTCACGGGCAGCGAGGAACAGGCCAACGTTGGCATTGCGGAAACCGTAACAGCTCTGCATACCGTCGCCGACAATGAACAGGGTCCTGCCGTCTCCCGGTTGCCAGCCGAAGGTGAGTTTTTGCAGCAGACTCGTCTGCAGGCTCGAAGTATCCTGGAATTCATCCACCAGGATATGTCTGAGGCGGTAATCCAGGCGCAGGGCCAGGTCGGTGGGCGCCTCGTCAGCACCCAGGGCGCTCAGCGCGGCGATGCTGACCTGGGTGTGATCGGCCTGGCCGTGCTCGCGAAAAGCCAGCGACAGACGGGACACCAGGGCGGGAAGTATAACGGTCAGGCTTTCGAGCACCTGCCACTGTGCATCAGGATAGCGTGCATTCGGCAGGAAACGCGCTTCCTCGAAAGCAGTACGCAGCATCTCATCTGGCATCATCCGGTCCAGCAGGAACAGCATCGCCGTCTTGTTTTCGGCAACCGGATTACCGCTGCTTGTCTTTCCGGGCGCGGGGAAACCGTTGGTCTTGTTGACAGTCTTGCGCAGGGTGTCCTTGTCAGTGAACAGCAACCGCCGGAGCGCCAGCCACGCTGGCAGATCTTCCGGTTCAGGGCGAGGCATGCCGCTGCTGAAATCACAATCTCCCAGGGGGTGGTCGCTTCCGTGCAAATTGTTCGATGCGAAAACGACCAGGGGAAGCAGCGCTTCCGCATAAGGTGACAACGAACTGTGGAGATCACCGAGTTTTGTCCGAATCAGGTCCTGGAGCGTGTTTTCCAGAATGATACGGGCATTGCCGGGATGGGCCTTGATGTCGAGAATATTGGCCAGCCACTGGTCGCGCTTTCCCAGCATGGCTGACAACAGCCCGGATAAGGTGCGCCACTGGTTGTTGACGTGGGCAAGGAGGACGGCAAGCGCATCGGCCAGTGGCGAGTCGTTTTCCACTTCCGTAAACAGGTCCAGGATGGCGGTCTCATACAGGACGGAGGCGTCATCCACGATATCAGGCATTACACCCAGCTCTGAAACCACCGGCATCTGTCCGCACAGGAACGCATTGAAACTGTCGATGGTGGATATGCGCAGGCGCGTCGAATTTTCCATCAGTTGCCACTGCAGGTGCGCATCACGGGCAAGTACTCGTTGCGCCAGTTCCAGGGTGAAACGGCGGTGTTCCGGCAGGGCAGCCAGGTCGGATGCGGACAAGGTGGCCGCCTGCGCCATGTTGTCCAGAATACGGTTGCGCATTTCGGCGGCTGCCTTGCGGGTAAAAGTAATGGCGAGAATTTCTTCCGGACGTTCGCAGGTGGCGAGCAGGGACAGGTAGCGCTGCGTCAATAATTCAGTCTTGCCGGAACCGGCAGGTGCCTGCACACAGAATGAACGCCCCAGGTCCAGTGCAAGGCGCCGCTCGTTGATATCCATCGGCACGTTGCTCATCTGTCTATCCTTTCCCCGATACGGCAGAGCGGGCCAAGGTGGCACCATGTGCAGCTGCTGTTGACGGACTTTGGATCTACCGCCGCGTAACCGGACAGGAATTCGTTGGCAATCGCTGTCAGGGATTCCTGCCAGGAAAGCCGGATTTGCTGCCACTCATTGTGAGGGACGGTGTTGCGCTTGCTAGCGAAATGGCTGTCCGGGTAAATCGTGTTGTCGGTGCTGATGCCTTTGTACCTGGTTTCTTCGACATTGATCTGGGCAATGAACAGGCCATCGACTTTGGTATCAACTTCAGCTTCCACCGCCAGCATGTAGAGCATGAGCTGTGGTTCGGTCTGGCGCGAATCGAACCAGTTTATTTCATTGTTCCTGGGCGACTTGTAATCAACGATGACCAAGTTGCCTTCCGGCGTTTCATCTAACCTGTCTATCCGCAGGTTGAGCGTCAGCCCGGCGTGCTGCCACCGGGTACGATATTCGCTTTCTATCACCCTGAAAGTGCCGCGTTTCTTTTCTTCTTCAAGCCAGGCCGAAAGGAGGTCCGACAAACGGCGAATTTCCATGGCATTGAATCTTGCTGTCATGGTGTGCCTGTAGAATCTCGCCTTGTTCTGGACAGCATTGGCAACAGCGCTGTTGATGGTATTCGCCAGTGTTTCGGGTGATGCAGTCAGCAGGTTCTCCTGGCTTTTCAGGGCACGCCAGAAACCTTCAAGTGATTCATGCAGGATGCTGCCGAGCACGTGCCCGGGCAGGCCGATGAGAGGAGCGGGCAATGCTTCGGCACCCAGGCGATTTATGGCGAATGCCTTGAACGGGCAATCAGCCTGGTTCGCCATCAGTGAGAAACCACCTGTAGGCTGTTCAGTATCGCCCAGCGGAATGAAAGGGGCTTCCTCCAGGCAATCCAGGACGATACCGGCTGCCTCTTCATAGCCAGGAAAACTTGCCGGGAAATCCTGGTTGCCTGCGACATGCTCTCTGACACCGGGCAGCATCTCGGCCGGTTTCAGCTCGAGGTCTTCGTCCTGGCGCGGCCAGCTGAATACCACTTCGGATCCGGTATGGCCCATGAAGCGTGTGATCAGGTGCCGGGCGTTTTCGGTCACGGCATGCAAATCGCTGCCCGGCATGGCCTGCTCTCGTTGCAGCGACAAAGGGATGAAGGGGACGGGACGGGCCGGTGGCGGCCATTGCTGCTCGGTCATGCCCATCATCCAAGTGTGCGTAAAGACCAGGCCATCTGCTTCCGTAGGCGACAGCACCTGAATCGGGGAGAGCACATCACCGTCATCAGCATGGTTGCCGGCAAGGATCTGGCGGAGGATTCCAAGTGCCTGACCCAGGCTCACCTTGCCATGCCATGCAGAAACCCGGGCGAAGGATTTGAGTGCGCCTGACCACGCCCTCAACTGATCGTATTCGGCCGGGTCCGGTTGCCGCGGACCAGGCCAGCCCAGGGCGGAAAGCTGGGCTTCGAACAGATTGCTCCAGTCCTGCAAAGTGGCGCTGTTCGGTTGCGCACGGCGCAGGGAATCGACAGCCAGCAGGGCCGTCGCCAGTTGTTCACAGTGGTATTCGGCATCGTCCGTGTTGGCCAGGTCACGCACCCAGGCCATCTGGATTTTCATTTCGCCGGTTTCCCGCAGGCGCCATTCCAGCCGGGCGCGACCACTTTCCTCTGTTGGTGTGCCGTGAATAAACGGTGACCTGAGCAATCGACAGAACGCGAGGGTTTCGACCCAGGGTGTATTCAGGGCCAGGATATCGAGGGCGCTGGCGATCAGCGGGCAGTCGGACAACGGCCGCGCCGAGGAGATACTGACTTCCGGCATGCCGATAACAAAACGTACTGCAGTCTCCGGATAAAGAATGTCACGAAATTCCCGTCTGATGGCATCGGTTCGGTGTTGCAGGTCGGGACAAATGATGCCGATACGGGCCTGGTTGTCTTTTTTCAGGGTATCCCTGGCCCACTTGGCTGCCTGGTGTATTTCCTCGCCAGGGTCACTCAGGTCCTGCAGGCGCACAGCTGGTGACAGGGGTGGCAGGTCGAATCGTTCGACACTCTTGCTGCTTTTTATAAGCACCTCGAACAGGAGGGCATACAGGGGCGGCGGGTTGTCGAACCCCGCCAGCATCACATGCCCGGGGCCTGCCAGCTGGCCATCGGCCAGTCCCATAATGACCGACTCGACCATGGGTGACAGGCTGATGAGGCCATGGCGCCTGCAGAATGCTTCAAAGCTGTCGACCCAGGAAAGGAATGCACCCAGGTCATCGGGTATGCCGTCGGACTTCTGGAAATGGGCAAATTTGCGGACAGTCTGCATGTCGATGCGCCAGAGATGCGCCAGTCGCCAGGCTTCCTGGACAGCCCGAGCCGTAGCCCGCTGGTTTACCAGCCCGGCGCCTGCATCAGAATCCCTGACGATGTCCTGCCAGACCAGTGCCTCCAGTGCGGGTTCAAGGATGCCTGCACGTATGCCAGGGGCATGACTCCAGAGATCGCGAAGCCATATGTCCACGGGATAAACGGCAGGCGTCCTGCAAACGGGGGACATGTCACGGTATTGCCGCCATTGTCCGTAAACGGATTGCAGCTGCAGGCGTGTCCGATGATTTGGTGTCAGCACCAGGCTTCCCGAGTACATGGCCTCCATAACTGGTGAAAAGATGTCGGACTGAAATGCCATGTGCCGGTTTTTGCGGTGGTTAACCTGCTGCCTGTTACATATTGGGGTAATTGGGTCCGCCGCTGCCTTCAGGGGCAACCCAGGTGATGTTCTGTGTGGGATCCTTGATGTCACATGTCTTGCAGTGAACACAGTTCTGGGCATTGATCTGGAAACGCGTCTTGCTGTCGCTGCGCACGATTTCATAAACACCGGCGGGGCAGTAGCGCTGGGCAGGTTCGTCGAATTCCGCGAGATTGAAGGTCAGGGGTGTATCTGCATCCGTCAGGAGCAGGTGGCAGGGCTGGTCTTCCTCGTGGTTGGTATTGGACAGGTAGACTGAGCTCAGCCTGTCGAAACTCAGTGTGTTGTCAGGTTGCGGATAACGTATTTGCGGGCTGTCCTCGGCGGAATTCAGCGTGGCATGATCAGGAATCGTGTCCTTCAGCGTGAATGGCAGCCGGCCGCGAAACAGCCTCTGGTCGACGAAGCTGAAGGCAGCTCCCAGCAAGGTGCCGAAACGGTGCATGGCCGGTGCCACGTTACGCGCCCGGTTCAGTTCAGCGTACAGCCAGGAGCGACGCACGTTGCCGGGGTAGGTGACCAGGACACGGTCCGCGGGATTCCGGTCGCCCTGGAGTGCGGCAAAAATGCTTTCAGCGGCAAGCATGCCGGATTTCATGGCTGTATGCGTACCCTTGAGCTTCAGGAAGTTGAGAAATCCGGCATCGTCTCCGGCGAGTACACCGCCGGGGAAGGCGAGAGCCGGAAGCGACTGCAAACCTCCCTTGGTGAGGGCGCGGGCGCCGTATGAAATCCGCTTGCCACCTTCCAGCACACACCTGAACAACGGGTGATGCTTCATGCGCTGGAACTCCTCGAAAGGGCTGAGCCAGGGGTTGCTGTAATTCAGATCGGTGATCAGGCCGACGGCGACCTGGTTGTTGTCCAGGTGATAGAGGAAGCTGCCTCCCGTCGTTTTCCCCAGGCCGAGGGGCCAGCCCAGGCCATGAATAATTTTGCCCGGTTCGTGCACCCCTGAAGGAACTTCCCACAGTTCCTTGATACCCAGTCCGTAATGTTGCGGCTGGCGCTTCCTGTCCAGGCCGAACTTCTCGATCAGCTGCTTGCCCAGGTGACCGCGACAGCCCTCGGCGAACACCGTGTATTGCGCTTGCAGCTCGTATCCTGCCTCAAAACCCGGTTTTTCCTTGCCTGATTTGTCACGGCCCATGTCACCGGTGACAACTCCGGCAACAGCACCCTCCTGGTCATAAAGGATCTCGGCCGCGGCAAAGCCGGCGAATATCTGGACCCCGAGGTTTTCAGCCTGTTCACCGAGCCATCGGCACAGATTGGCCAGGCTGATTACATGGTTGCCCTTGTTGTGCAGGTCCCCCGGGATGAAGAAATCGGGCAGCTTCATCGAGCCTGTCCCGTTGAACAACAAGTGGATTTCTTCATCAGTGACGGGGACTGTAACTGGTGCGCCCATGGCCTGCCAGTCGGGAACGAGCTCATCGAGCGCACGCGGCGCCTTCCGGCAGCATTGCTCGCCAGCCTGCACCGCGCGCGGCTCTGCCGCATGTTTCTGCCGCGCGCCTTCGGCGGCGACGAGGTCGCGCCGGGAGAGTATCTCCTGGCCATCGAGGCGGTGGCGCAAAGC
>JALRBG010000267.1 GCA_023257855.1 Pseudomonadales bacterium
GTCGCGCCGTCCCATGAACACCAGGCCGCCGGCGGTGGCCAGCATGCCCGAACGGCACCCTTCATTGAACTGCCGCTGCCAGACCAGGCGGTTGGTTTTCAGGTCGAGCGCGGAAATCACACCCCGGCTTTGCAGCCCCGCGCCCAGATAGGCGCCGCCGAGGAACTGGCCCTGGAAGGAGGGCGCCTCGAACTGGCTGGCATCGGCGCGCGCGGCATTGGCCGAGTCGGTGGCGCAGATGTACATGTAATTGGTTACGGGATCATAGGAACTCGGGGGCCAGTTCACGCCCGCCAGCGGGGTGAACACAGTCGGGTCGTAGAAGGGCGTGAAGATGCGGCCTTCGTTGACCAGCTCGTAATTCTCCGGGGCGTAGGGTACCGAATGCGATACCAGGGCGTCGCCGATCACGTAGGGCTGGGTGGCGGCGGTGGCCTGGCGCGGCTCCTGCGGCACCGGGCGCTCCTCGATGCCGATCAGCGGCTCGCCGGTGGCGCGGTCGAGAATGTAGACCCATCCAGTTTTGCCAGCCTGGGCTAATCCTTTTCTCATCACGCCGTTATACGGTGCCTCGAACAATATGATCGGGTTCGGTGCATCGTAGTCCCAGATGTCGTGGTGGACTTCCTGGAAGTGCCAGCGGTATTCGCCGGTATAGACATCCACGGCCACGATGGAGGCAGTGAACAGGTTGTCGCCCGGACGCGCGCCGCCGCCCAGCACGGGGCCGGCGTTGCCGGTGGAGAAATAGATCATGCCCAGTTCGGGATCCAGGGCCGGTGTGTGCCAGACCGGTGCACCGCCCCATTGCCACACGTCCGAATCCTGCGGCCAGGTATCGTGCCCGAACTCGCCGGGGCCGGGAATGGTGTAGAAGGTCCAGATCTCCTCGCCGTTGGCGGCGTTGTAGGCCTTGATGCGTCCGCGCGTGCCGAGGTCGCCGCCGGAGTAGCCCATGATGACCATGCCGTCGTAGTAGAGCGGGGCGGCGGTCAGGCTGTAACCGTCTTCGGGCAGGGCATCCTGGATTTCCCAGACCACCTCGCCGGTGCGCTGGTCGAGCGCCATGAGCCTGGCGTCCACGCGACCGAGGTAGACCTTGCCTTCACCGAGCCCGAGACCGCGGCTGACCCAGCCGCAGCAGATGAAGGCATCATCGGCGGTGAGCCCGGAACGGTATTCCCAGAGGATTTCACCGGTGTCGACGCTGATGGCAAAAACGTCGTCCTGGCCGGTCACGATATAGATCACCCCGTCATAAACGAGGGGCTGGGCCTGGTTGTTGTGACGGAAGTCGAGACCGGAATCCAGGCCCGCGCGCCAGACGCCTTTCAGCTCACTGACGTTGTCCCTGTTGATCAGGTTGAGCGGGGAGTAGCGCTGGTTCGACAGCGTCCCGCCGTTGGTGATCCAGCCGTCATTCTGGGGGATGGTCAGCTCGCTCACGGAAAAAGCCGGGGCGGGCGAGATGCCGTCCTGTGCGAAAGCAGGTGCGTTGGTCAGGACCAGGGCAAGCAACAAGCTGCCGGATTTCAGCCATCGAGTCATGAATTTTCCCTTTGTTTTTCTTGTGTATTGCGAAGTGTCGGATTATAGCCCGCATTACTGGGCTGATTGTAGTTGTAGGCCGGATAAGGCTCGAAGGGCCGCATCCGGCGTCTTACCTGCAATCATTATTAAAACGTTCGCCGGCATCCGGCATTGAAATCGGCTTTATATCGCCTCCCCAGTTTTCGCTATACATACCGGCTTTCACGAAATAATGAAACGAGGAATATGGCCAATTCTTAACCTGCTCTACATAGCCATGTTTGACTGGATTGAAATGTATGTAATCGAAGTGATTTTTAAAATCAGTTTGATTCCGGATCGTATGCTCCCAAAATCTGGGCTGCCACAATTGAGCTGGAAATGTCCGATATTTGTTCCTGTAGGCATTGGTGAATGCCTTCTTGATTTCACGCCATCGCCCCGGGTAGTCAGTATCCTTT
>JALRBG010000272.1 GCA_023257855.1 Pseudomonadales bacterium
CATGGTAATGGATGAACTTGGAACGCTTGTCGAAGAACGCGCTGTCGTATTCATCCGCCTCGATGACGAAATAAGGCTGACTGCCCAGGCGCGCGGAACAGGAAAAATTCTTCGGCACGCCGCCGACCAGGTAACCCGGCTCCAGGCCGGCGTACTCGAGGATCCAGGTCAGCATGCTGGTGGTCGTGGTCTTGCCATGGGTGCCGGCCACCGCCAGCACCCAGCGGCCCTGCAGCACGTGCTCGGACAGCCACTGCGGGCCGGAGGTGTAGGGCAGGTTATGCTCCAGCAGGTATTCCACGGACGGATTGCCGCGCGAACAGGTATTGCCGATGACGACCAGGTCGGGGATGTTGCCGGGGGTGGTGAAATGGGCGGGATCGTAGCCCTGGGAAAGCACGATACCCTGCTCTTCCAGCTGCGTGCTCATGGGCGGATACACGTTCTGGTCGGAGCCGGTGACCTTGTAACCCAGCTCTTTCGCAAGAACTGCAAGGCTCCCCATGAAGGTTCCACAAATGCCTAGGATATGGATATGCATGGCACGTGATTGTCGCAGATTGAACTGGGTCATTCCATCGCGTTAACTGGTAGAATAGGCCGCTCATTGCAGGAGAGGTCAATGTCTGGAAACAATATCTTTTATGCCCAGTCGGGCGGCGTGACGGCCGTCATCAACGCCAGTGCATGCGGCGTCATCGAAACTGCCCGCAGCTATCCCGAACTCGGCAAGGTGTATGCTGGCCGCAACGGCATCATCGGCGCCTTGCGCGAGGAACTCATCGACACCAGCCTGGAATCCGTCGATGCCATTGCCGCGCTGCGCCACACCCCATCAGGCGCCTTTGGCTCCTGCCGCTACAAGCTCAAGGGCATCGAAGAGAACCGCGCTGAGTACGAGCGCCTCATCGAGGTGTTCAGGGCCCATGCAATCGGCTACTTCTTCTACAATGGCGGCGGTGATTCCCAGGATACCGCCAACAAGGTCAGCCAGTTCAGCAAGTCCATGGATTACCCGATCACCTGTATCGGCATTCCCAAGACGGTGGACAACGACCTGCCCATCACCGACAACTGCCCAGGATTTGGCTCGGTTGCCAAGTATGTTGCCGTGTCCATCCGCGAGGCCGGCCTCGATGTCGCCTCCATGTGCGAAAGCTCCACCAAGGTATTCGTGCTGGAAGTGATGGGCCGCCATGCCGGCTGGATCGCCGGCGCCGCCGGGCTCGCCGCCGAACAGGAAGGTGATGCCCCGCATGTCATCGTGTTCCCGGAAATCCCGTTCGACAAGAGCGCCTTCCTGGCCAAGGTGAAAAGCAGCGTCGACAAGTACGGTTACTGCGCCATCGTGGTTTCCGAAGGTGCTCACTACGAGGATGGCACCTTCCTCGCCGACCAGGGTACCCGCGACGCCTTCGGCCATGCACAGCTGGGCGGCGTGGCGCCGACCCTGGCCAACATGGTGAAGGATGAGCTGGGCTACAAGTATCACTGGGCGGTGTCTGATTACCTGCAGCGTGCCGCGCGCCACATTGCCTCCGGGACCGACGTGGAACAGGCCTATGCCATGGGCAAGGCCGCCGTTGAATTCGCCGTTGCCGGCAAGAACGCAGTGATGCCGACCATCGTGCGGGAAAGCTCGGCTCCGTACAAATGGCGTATCGGCGAAGCCAATCTCGGCGATGTCGCCAACGTGGAAAAGAAAATGCCGCGCGACTTCATCACGGAAGACGGCTTTGGCATTACTGCCTCAGCGCGGGAATACTTTGCGCCGCTGATCCTCGGTGAGGACTACCCGCCCTATCACAACGGCCTGCCGGATTACGCACGCCTGCAAAAGACACTGGCGGCAAAGAAACTGCCGGCCTGGCAAGAGAAATAAACGCAGTTTCCGATGCTGTACGACATCTTTTCCATTATCGCCCCGGTCTTCATCTGCGCCCTGATCGGATATACCTGGGTCAAGAGAGGCGTGCCCTTCGAAACGGGCTTCGTCTCCACCCTGGTCATGAACGTGGGCGCACCCTGCCTGATCTTTTCCACCTTCATGGACATAGAGCTGTCGCGCTCGGCCTTCCTGACCATGGCCGGCGCCGCCTTCATCACCATGGTGATCTTTGGCATGGTCGGGTTCGTGGTGCTGAAGTTGTTCAAGCTCGACCAGCGCTGCTATCTGCCCGGCCAGATCTTTGCCAACGTGGGCAACATGGGACTGCCATTATGCCTGCTCGCCTTCGGCGATGAAGGCCTCGCCCTGGGCCTGACCTACTTCACCGTCAACATCATGTTCGGTTTCACGGTGGGCATGGCCATTTCCTCGGGCAAGCTGTCGTTCAGCGAACTGATGCGCAACCCCATGTTCTGGACGGTCATCGTCACGGTAGCGCTGATGTTTGCAGGTATCCGCGCACCTGCGTGGCTGTACAACACCACGGACCTGATCGGCGGGCTGACCATTCCGCTGATGCTCATCGCACTGGGTGTTTCGCTGGGAAGGTTCAAGATCACCAGCTTCAGGCGCAGCGTTTCATTATCCGTGCTGCGTCTTGGCCTCGGCTTCATCACCGGCAATGCCATCGCCACGCTGATGGGTATGGAGGGCGCGGCTCGCGGCATCCTGATCATCGAGTGCACGATGCCGATCGCGGTATTCGCGTATCTTTTTGCCCTGCGCTATGACCGCCAGCCGGAAGAAGTGGCGGCAACCGTCGTTATCTCGACGCTGATGTCCTTCGTCATGCTGCCGGCCTTACTCTGGTACGTATTACCCTGAACTGTAGGTCGGCATAGGCCCGAAGGGCCGTTTGCCGACAAGTAACGTAGCGTGTGCAAATGTCGGCAAACGGCCCTTCGGGCCTATGCCGACCTACGAATTTTCTGGGGACTGGATAATGGCGACTCGAGCAGTGCAGCAGCCACATCCGCCGCTTCCCTGCCCTTGGTCAGCAAGTGCTCGAAGAAAAATCCATGATGCGCATCCTGCCAGGTTTCTTTAGGCGTCAGCACAACCGATAACACCGGCATACCCAGTTCAAGCTGGATCTGCATCAACGCACTGACCACCGCCTGCGCCACGAATTCGTGGCGATAGATGCCGCCATCCACGACAAAACCCGCGCCAACCGCCAGGTCGTAGTCACCCTGCCCAAGCAGCTGCTTGCACTTCAGGGGAATCTCGAAGGCACCCGGAACGCGGAAGTAATCGACGTCGGCGTTGACGCCCAGCGCTTCCAGCTGGTCGGTGAAGCCAAGACGTGCCTGGTCAACGATATCCTCATGCCAGCAGGACTGGATAAAGGCGATGCGGGGTTTGTTGTTGCTCATGCGTTGCTCCTTACTACTTTAAAACGGAGCATGGATGACAGGGAAAACGCGCTGGAAGCACACAGCAGGACGCTGCATGTTGCCATGCGTGAATTCTCTCTCATCCGGACTGTCACCGTCGGCTTCGGACTCTCACCGAATCTGCTGATCTCACCAAACCAGGTGAGCGCTCGCGGGCTGAACAGGCTAGCCTGTATTACCGCCGGTAGGGAATTGCACCCTGCCCCGAGAATTCGCACATTTTAGCGTATCGGGACTTGCCCGTCACTTGGGGAAACTATCTGGAAGAGGAAAGAGGAAAGAGGAAAGAGGAAAGAGGAAAGAGGAAAGGATTATTTACTCCGGATTCTTGCCAAGCACTTTATTTTAACCAAAAGTAAAAATAGGGACTCGGAACTGCATTTATTCCCGGAAC
>JALRBG010000288.1 GCA_023257855.1 Pseudomonadales bacterium
GGTCTTGTTACCGGCAACCCTTTTTCGCAAACTACCAACAGCCTGAGCAAGCGATTACTCCAGCTATCAGTCATCGGCCTCGGCTTTGGCATCGACCTCCCCACAGTGCTCAAAACCGGCAGCCATGCCTTTATCTATACCGCCATCAGCATTTCCTTGACCATGCTCCTTGGCATGTCACTTCGTCGCCTCTTGGCAACCCCTCCCCGACTGGCCATGCTGATATCCTTTGGTACTGCCATCTGCGGAGGAAGCGCCATTGCCGCCATGGCGCCGGTCCTTGAGGCAGAGCCTGAGGAAACCGGAATGGCGCTGGCCACCGTCTTCACCGATCGCGAGATCATCCTGCTGCCGTCCACGGCCATTCTGTCGGGCGGCGGATCCTTCCACTGCATCAGCCAGCAGGAGCCCGCCTGATGGATCGCCAGATCACCGTCGCCGCCCTTCAGACCTCGTACGGCGAGGACATGCAGGCCAATATCGACAAGACCATCGACCTGATCCGTCAGGCTGCGGCCAAGGGCGCGCAGGTCATCCTGCCGTCGGAGCTGTTCCAGGGCCCCTACTTCTGCACCACCCAGGACGAGCGCTGGTTCGACGGCGCCTATCTTGTGGCCGAGCACCCGTGCGTCACCGCCCTGCAGCCGGTGGCGAAAGCGTTGAAGGTGGTGATTCCCGTCTCTATCTTCGAGCGCGACGGCCCGCACACCTACAACAGCGTTGCCATGCTCGACCACGACGGCGCCATCATGGGCGTCTACCGCAAGAGCCACATCCCGGACGGCCCCGGCTACCAGGAAAAATATTACTTCCGACCCGGCAACACCGGCTTCAAGGTCTGGAAAACGAAATACGGCAACATCGGCGTCGGCATTTGCTGGGACCAGTGGTTTCCGGAGACCGCGCGCAACCTGGTCATGAACGGCGCCGACATCCTGCTCTACCCAACCGCCATCGGGTCAGAGCCGCACGACTCATCGCTGGACACCGCCGCACCCTGGCGCCGCGCCATGCAGGGCCATGCCGTGAGCAACGTGATTCCCGTGGTGGCCGCCAATCGCACGGGCACGGAAACCGGCCTTGGCGCCCCGCAGGCCTTCTACGGCCACTCCTTTATCGCAGACCACCGTGGCGATCTCGTCGAGTCCTTCGGCAAGGACGAGGAAGGCGTACTGGTGCATACCTTCGACCTGGATTTCCTGACTACCCATCGCAGTGCGTGGGGATTTTTCAGGGACAGACGCGAAGACCTGTACCGGTAGTCCCTTCACCGACACATTTCAGTCTTTCATCAAGTATCGATTGGATTAAGCTGCCAGCGTTTTATGCTTGGCAGTGAACCCTGTTCATTCATTTTGCTCTTGCCGGTCGATATTCATCTCGATGAACTCCAGATTTGCTTCCAGGCTTTTCATTCCGGTGCTCTTTTTATTGATGATCACAGCAAGTGCACAACCTTCCGCACCCGCACCCGAGTTATCCTGGGAAGCCATGACAACCCAGATCCTCATGGCCAAGATTTCCGACTGGGCCGGCACCTGGCAGGCCCAGTTACCTGACCTGTATATCGCCCACTACGCCCTCGATTACGTTGCCCTCGGCTTCGCCTCCCGCCAGGCCTGGCTGGATGATCGTCGCATACGGCTGGTGGAACCGGAATACATCAAGCTGCGGCTGGGCCGGCGCTTATACGAGGCCCGCAAGGACCTGTGCCGCAACCTGAACCTGAAATCCATCATGGCCGGCGGCCGCATTCCGAATTACCGCCAGTACGCGGACAAGATGACAGCGGAAGAATACATCAAGGCCGTGAAATCCAAGGACATCTACGATCCCACCCTGACCTTCCAGCTCTCCAACGGCTTCGAAGTGAAGCGCCTGCTCAAGGCTTACTGGCCCGAAGATACAGCCTCGCAAGGTTATGCCACGCTACTGCAGTGGTACAACATCCATTACGACCCGGATGACGCCAAGGTCATCAATACCCAGAAGACCACCGCCCGGGTGGGTTGCGTGCAATGGCAGATGCGAATCTTCAACTCAGTCGAGGAGTTTCTCCAGGCAACGGAATCCTTTGTCGAAGCGCTCTCGGATTACAAGTGCGACGTTGCCCTCTTCCCTGAGCTGTTCAACGCGCCGCTCATCGGTCTGAAGCCACACAAGAACTATATCGATGACATCTGGCACCTGGCCAGTTTCAGCGAGGAAATCATCGCCGCGATATCCGCCATGGCGGTGTCCTACAACATCAACATTATCGCCGGCTCCATGCCTGTCGAGGACGGCGACAAGCTCTACAACGTCAGCTTCCTCTGCCGCCGCGACGGCACCGTCGATTCGCAGTACAAGATTCATGTCACGCCCATGGAGGAAAAATACTGGGTGCTGCACGGGGGCAACGAGCTGAAGGCATTCGATACGGACTTCGGCTGCATCGGCATCCTCATCTGCTACGACGTGGAATTCCCGGAACTGGCCCGCCTGTTGAGCGAAGAGGAAATCCAAATCCTGTTCGTGCCGTTCTGGACCGACACCAAGAACGGCTACCTGCGCGTGCAGCGCTGCGCCCAGGCCCGTGCCATCGAGAACGAATGCTACGTCGCCATCGCCGGCAGCGTCGGCAACCTGCCCAAGGTGGAAAGCCTGGACATCCAGTACGGCCAGACCGCGGTGTTCTCACCGTCCGACTTCGCGTTCCCGCACGACGCCATCATCTCCGAGACCACGCCCAACACCGAGATGATGCTGATCGTCGACCTCGACCTGGAAAAGTTGAAGGTGCTGCGCAAGGAAGGCTCGGTCACCAACTCCATCGACCGCCGCCATGACCTCTATGAACTGGTCTGGAAAGGCAAGAAGGTCCTGCGCGACTAGCCTGCGCCTGAAAATCCTGTTGCCAGGAAACCGCATTTGTCCCTAGAATTGCGCGCCCCGGGCTGTCCAGCCTGGCCCCCTTTTTCCGTTTGAAGGAGTCTGTATGCAACGGCTGCGTGAACTGGCGCGTCTTGTAGAGGCTGTGTTTGGCGAACTCGAACAAACCTTCAGCACTTACCAGGTTAGCTCCGGGCTGACCTGCAAACCCGGCTGCGGCGCCTGCTGCAACAACCCCCGCATCGAGGCAACGGTGCTGGAAATGCTGCCGCTGGCGCTATCGCTGTACGACCAGGGCCGCGCGGAACATGTGTATACCGAGCTCGAGCAGTATTCCGGTTTTGCCTGCTACCACTTCGCCCGCACCTCGCTGGACGGCCAGAGCGGCTCCTGCTCGGTCTACAGCCAGCGCCCGGCCATCTGCCGCATGTTCGGGGCGGCCGCCGTCAACGGCAAGCATGGCAAGGATCGCATGTCGGTATGCAAGGTGATCAAGGCCGAGCGGCCGAAAGCGTTGCAGGCGGCGCTCATCGATGTGCTGGAACTGCCGCCGCCGCGCATGACGGACGGCAAGGAACGGGTGAGGCAGATCGACTATGCCCTCGGCCGCCAGGACATGCCCATCAACCAGGCCCTGAAAGCGGCGCTGGAAAAAGTCCTGTTCCAGGCCTGTTACGGGACGTTTGAATCCACCGGCCAGGTGGCCTGACCCCCGCCTTACAGTACCCGGAAGAACTGCGCCTTGATGTAGCGCGTTTCGGGAATGGCCGGATGCACGGGGTGGTCCATGCCCTGCCCGCCCATATGCAACAACTGCCCGTCGCGTTCCTGCTTGTGCATGGCGCCATGCACGATGTTTGTCAGCATCTCGTCCGTCAGCGGCATCGAACATGACGCCGACACCAGGATGCCGTTCTCACCCAGCAGTTTCACCGCCAGTTCGTTGATGTGGCGGTAAGCCGCCTCGCCCGCTTTCTGGTCCTTGCGTTTGCGAATGAAGGCCGGCGGGTCGAGGATCACCATGTCGAAGGTTTCCCCATCGGCCACCAGCGCCTTCATGACATCGATGGCCTTGCCGCGGGTGGCGCCGACCCGATCTGATACGCCGTTCAGCGCGGCGTTGTTTACCAAGCTGTCCAGGGCCGGCTGCGACGAATCGACACACAACACCTCGGCCGCCCCGGCCTGTGCCGCCTGGATGCCCCAGCCGCCGATATAGGAAAACATGTCCAGCACGCGCGCCCCCTTGGCCAGGTTCTGCACCATGGCGCGGTTGGGCCGGTGATCGTAGAACCAGCCGGTTTTCTGCCCGGTAGTGGCGGCGAATTCGAAGCGGGTGCCGTTTTCGGCCAGGCCGATCAGGTCAGGCACCTGGCCCAGCACCTCCACCTCATCGGGCAGATCCTCGATGTCGCGGCCGCCGTGGTTATTGCGCAGCACGATGCCTTTCGGCTTGATGACGTCATCCAGTGAGGCCAGCAGCGCGTCTTTCGCCAGGTCCATGCCGGCCGTCGCCAACTGCACCACGCAATATTCACCGAACCGGTCGATAACCACGCCCGGCAGGAAATCGGCATCGCCAAAGACGAGACGGTAGAAAGGTTCGGCAAAACAGCGTTCGCGCAGCGCCAGGGCAGCCTGCAAGCGTTTGACGAAGAATGCCTGGTCAGGCAGCTCATCGGGGGTATGGCTGAACACGCGTCCGCAGATCAGCGCCTGTGGATTCATCATGGCCTGGCCCAGGTAATGTCCACCGGCGCTCTGGACGCAAACCACCTCACCGGGCTGCAGGGTTTTCAGCGGGCTGCGGGCCGTATCGACCTCGTTGGAATAAATCCACAGGTGGCCTTTCTTCAGGCGCCGGTCGGCATTTTTGTTGAGATACAGAATGGAAGACATAGGTCGTTTGCTGCTTTTCAAAAGAGCGCCATTAAGACACAGTCACCCTGTTTCCTCTAGTGTTTTCCACGGCTCACTAACCTTCTGGTAAACTTTATGAAAATTATCTGCGTATAACCCATTGTGCTGTCAATTCTGAAGAAGGTCATGTCTGTCGTACTGGTCATCATCGTCCTGCTCATTGCCGCCATGACTGGCATGTTCATCAAGCTGGCGGCGGACAGCCGCGCCATGAACGTGCCATCCGGGCTGGTTGACGGCAGCCTGCGGCAATGCCCGGCCTCTCCCAACTGCGTCAGCAGTGAGGCGCCCGCAGACGACAGCCATTACATCGCGCCCATCGCCGACGCTGACGGCTCGCGCTGGGCCACCCTCGTGGCCACAGTAGGCGCCATGGCAGGCGCGGAACTGGTGACGGCTGGGGACAATTACGCCCACTTCACCTTCAGTACGCCCTTGCTGGGTTTCGTCGATGACGTGGAATTCCACCACCAGCCTGCACGGCAGGCCATCGCGGTGCGCTCGGCATCCCGGGTCGGTTACGGGGACATGAACACCAACCGCAAGCGCATCGACGCCATCCGCGCCGCTTTATAGCCCGCCCCCTGCGTCATAACCCCATGATTTGCTCGGTAATCCGTTAACACTTTCGCCTGCGCGAAGGATTGGTATACACTCGAAGCACACCGACGAACAAGGGGAAAATCACGATGGAACTGCGGGTCAATAACCAGGTATTCGATGTGGATGTGGAGCCGGAAATGCCGTTGCTCTGGGTCATCCGCGACATGCTCAACCTCAAGGGCACCAAGTTCGCCTGCGGCATTGCCCAGTGCGGCGCCTGCACGGTGCACCTGAACGGTGAACCTGTACGTTCTTGCGCGCTGCCCGTGTCGGCTGTGGACGGCAAAAACATCACCACCGTCGAAGGCCTCATGAAGACCCCCACCGGCCAAGCCTTGCAAGCCGGTTGGGT
>JALRBG010000295.1 GCA_023257855.1 Pseudomonadales bacterium
AAATCTTCTTCAGTCAGTTTGTGGCGAATGTAAGCCTCTCGGATTTCTTCATTTGGAAGTTCCACTTTGTATCGTCTATCGAAACGAGACGGTCTGTTTGTAATCCTCTCTTGTAATTTTTCAGGATAGTTAGTTGTAGCAATATACACAACATCTTCGATTTGTTTTACACCGTCAAGAATGTTTAATAATTTACTTGTTGCGTGATTACTTTCGCCAGCAATTGAGTCAATATCTTCCAAGAGAACAATTTCCGCGTTGGAGTACTCGAATTCACCGATGTAGTAGATGGCGTTTTCCTCGCGGATCTCGCGAAAATCGATGTCACCCACCTGGCCAAGCAAGTTGCGCTTGCCGCCACTGACCGCAGCGGTCACTGCCGTCATGGTGCTGCCGTTTGCTTTCGAGACGCTGATATTGAGGAAGGCGCGGCGGTCGCTGCGCACAATGCCGTACTGTTCAGCGATATCAGCATTGATGAAGGTGCTGTTCACTGCCTGGTAGTACACGGTGTATTCGCCGAAGGTTGCGGACTCGGCATGCAGTGCCGCGGGCAATAACAGCAACAGGGCGATCAGTACTTTGTTCATTGGTTTAGCGGGTAAAGAGCCATCAGCGGGTAAAGAGCCATCAGCGGGTGAAATGGTAAATGGCATTGATGCCGAACAGGTTCGGGTGCAGTTTCATCAGGAAGCTGCTGCGATGATTGAAGTCGACAACGGTCCTGTGCAGGATCCTGATGTTGCGCTTTTTGCACAGCATGTCGAAGTCACGGATCGTGCAATGATGAATATTGGGCGTGTCGAACCATTCATATGGCAGGGCCTTCGAATAGGGCATGTAGCCCTGCGTCAGCAGGGAGAAGCGGTGCCGCCAGTAGGCGAAATTCGGGAAGGTGATGATGCACCGGTTGCCGATACGCAGCATTTCCTCGACCAGGATATCGGGCCGTTGTACCGTCTGCAGGGTCTGGGCCAGCAACACGGTATCGAAGCTGCCGGAAATGAAATTCGACAGGCCCTTGTCCATGTCCTGTTCGATCACGTTGACGCCGGCCTTCAGGCACAGTTCGATGTTGCCCGGATCGATTTCCAGGCCCGTGTCGAATATGTCCTTTTCTGTTTTCAGGTGTGCGAGGAAGGCGCCGTCACCGCAACCGAGGTCGAGCACGCGGGAGCCTGGTTCGATCCACTGCTTGATGATCTCGAGATCAGCACGCATGCTATTCATAGTCTTCGTCCATAACGGTGTTGGCGCCAATATAGGCGGCAGTATCCACCGCTGCGTCATCATCAGCTTCCGCCCCGATCTCTCTCGCCACCACACTCATGTAGGCCTTGAGAGCCTTGATGTAACGCTCGATCGGCAGGAGGAAGGCATCGTGGCCCTGGGCCGCCTCGATTTCGAGATAGCTTACCGGCTTCTTCGCCTTGAGTAGGGTGTTCACGATATCCCGCGAGCGTTCCGGCGGGAAACGCCAGTCGTGTGAGAAGGAGATGACGAGGAACTTGCACTGGCTGTCGGCGAACGCGCGGCTCAGGTCGCCATCGTAATCCACGGCCGGGTCGAAATAATCCAGGGTTTTGGTGATCAACAGGTAAGTGTTCGCATCGAACTTGCTGGAAAAGGATTCGCCTTTGTATTTGAGGTAGCTCTCCACCTGGAAATCAACCTCGTAACTGAAGTTGAGCTGGCCGGTACGCAGGTCGCGGCCGAAGTTGCCTTCAATAGCGTCCTTGCCGAACTTGTCACGCATGGCCTGGTCGGACAGGTAGTTGATATGGCCCACCATTCGTGCCAGCATCAGGCCCCTTTTGGGATAGGTGCCATAGTCATAGTAGCGACCGTCGTGGAAATCCGGGTCGCTGGTTATCGACTGCCTGGCCACCTCGTTGAAAGCGATGTTCTGCGCTGACAGTTTCGGCGCCGCCGCAATGACCAGGGCATGGCGAAGGCGGTCAGGGTACGATATGGCCCAGCGCATGACCTGCATGCCACCGAGGCTGCCGCCAATGACAGCAGCCCATTTATCGATGCCGAGGTGATCGGCCAGGTGCGCCTGGCTTTTAACCCAGTCGCGTACGGTGATGATGGGGAAGTCCGGGCCGAAGGGTTTGCCGGTATCGGGGTTGATCGAGGACGGCCCGGTGCTGCCTGCACAGCCGCCGAGGTTGTTCAGGCTGACGACGAAAAACTTTTCGGTGTCGAAGGCCTTGCCCGGTCCGATGGCACAGTCCCACCAGCCCGGCTTTTCCTTTTCATTCTCGGGATCATGGTAGCCGGCGGCATGGTGGTCGCCACTGAGTGCGTGGCAGACCAGGATGGCATTGGACTTGTCGGCATTGAGCGTGCCGTAGGTTTCCACCATCAGGTCATACTTGTCGATCACGCGGCCGCTGCGCAGCTGCAGGGGTTCATCGAAATGAATGCTCTGCGGCTTTACGATACCGACGGAATCGGCTGGTATGGTCTTGGCCATTAGGTTAAAGATAGCGTTATAGACAGTGTTATTGGTAGTGGTTTCGGTTTGCTGGAAACGCGGTTACACGCCGATCACAAACATCGCCGCCTGTTGTCCCAGACCCAGGCCCTGGCGCAGTGTACCGACCAGCATGATTTCCACGACCTGTATCCCGAGGAAAATGAAGATTGGCGACAGGTCGAGCCCACCCATGGGCGGTATGACTTTGCGAAATAGGCGTTGCAGGGGTTCAAGTATCTGTTGGATCAGCAGCAGTGCCGGGTTGCCGCTGTACGGCGCGACCCAGCTGACGATTACGGAGATCAGCAGGCCCCAGAAATAGATTTTCAGGATATAGGAAAGCATGCCCAGGAAGGCCCAGCTTAGCAGGGTACCGATGCCGGGCAGTACATAGCCGGCAGAGAAGATCATCAGGGCCGAGGCCAGCGTTCCGAAGAGCAGCGCCACCAGCAGTGTCGCCAGGTCGAAATTGCGCCAGGCCGGGATGAGGCGGCGCAAGGGGTTGAGCACCGGTGCCGTCATCTTGACCAATGCCAGGGACACCGGGTTGTAAAAGTCGGCGCGGCTCGCCTGCAGCAGGAAACGCAGCAGCAGCGCCAGCATCACCAGGTGCCCCAGCGTGTTGACGACCAGCACGATTAACTGCCCGAAAGAACTTCCCATGCCTTTACTGCCTTTTACTGATTCGCTTCAATTCGTGAATGCCCGTTGGCTCAAGCCTTTTTCTTGTCAGGCGCCGCCAGTTCCCTGGAGCGGTCCGCCGCTTTTGCCAGTGCGCGAGCAACCATAGCATTGAAATCCTCGGATTCAAACTGCCTGAGCGCGGCCTCGGTGGTTCCTCCAGGTGAGGTAACACGACGGCGCAGTTCGGCGACATCCACATCACTTTGCAGCGCCAGCCGCGCGGCGCCCAGCGCTGTTTGCAGGCATAACTGGCGGGCGGTATCGGCATCCAGGCCCTGGGCAACGGCGGCTTCCTGCATTGCTTCCATGAGCAGGAAGAAATAAGCGGGTCCCGAGCCCGACAGGGCGGTCACGGCATCCATGTCGGCTTCCTGGTCGAGCCAGCACATGGTGCCTACGGCACCCAGGAGGGATTCGGCGACCGCCTTCTGCTCGCCGGTACAGGCACTGTTGGCAAACAGGGCGCTGGCGCCGGTCTGTATCAAAGCCGGGGTGTTCGGCATGCAGCGAACGATGGCCTGTTTCGCATGCGTCCAGGTCTGCAGGCTGTCCATGCTGATGCCGGCGGCAATGGAAACCAGCAGGCAGTCGTGGGTTGCCAGCACATCCCTGAGCGGGGTGAGCACCTCCATCATGACCTGGGGTTTGACGGCAAGGATCACCGCGGAGGAACGCGCGACGATATCGGCATTGTCCATACTCGTGTAGATGCCCCTGGCGCCGAGAGCATCGAGCTTGGCCGTATCGGTGTCCGCAGCTGCGAGACCAGAGGGATCGCGGCCGTCACTGATGAGGCCGTCCATGAGTGCGCCCGCCATGTTGCCGGCGCCGATAAAGCCGATTTTCAATGAATTGTCAGACATTCGGGCATTGTACCTTAAAGGATGATTGCATCACCTTCACCTGGCGCAATCCACAAGAAAAGTTCAATCCTTATTATTCTCGAAGTCCAAATATATGCGTCCCTATGCGAATCATCGTCGCCCCTTCGGCGATGGCCGACTCGTAGTCGTGGCTCATGCCCATGGAAAGATGCCGGCACTGGTCATGGCCCTTCGCCAGGAGGGTGTCGCGCGCTTCACGCAGGCGCCGAAACGCCTGGCGTTGTTCGGCAACATCGTCCATGGGCGCGGGTATGGCCATCAGGCCGGCGAGCACCAGGCGCGGCAGCAGGGCAATGGCCTCGGCCAGTACATCAAGCTCATCGATGCTGACCCCGGACTTGCTCTCCTCAGCGCTGATATTTACCTGCAGCAGGATGTTGAGCGCGGGCAGGGAAGCAGGACGTTGTTCGTCCAAACGCCGGGCGATCTTGAGGCGGTCGACACTGTGAACCCAGTGGAAATGTTCGGCGATGGCGCGGGTTTTGTTGGACTGGATGGGCCCGATGAAATGCCAGTTGATGTCGAGATCCGCCAGGGCTTCCTGCTTGGCCAGCGCCTCTTGCAGGTAGTTTTCACCGAACGCTTTTTGCCCTGCATTCCAGGCCTCGCGGACCATTTCCGGCCCGTGAGTTTTGCTGACGGCAATGAGGCTGACGTCGCCTTCGGGACGCCCGTATTTTTGTTCAAACTGCGTGATGCGCAGGCGAACTTTTTCCAGATTTTCTGGTATGCTCGGGGGCATATTTTCCCTCTCAAATCAATAAAACGGCGACTTTCCGAGTTGCCAGATTAATAAAAAGCAACAGCTGGTGGAACCATGGCAGCGATGAATATCCAGGAACTTCTCAATTTCAGTGTGAACTAGGGCGCGTCCGACCTGCACGTTACCGCCGGTATGCCGCCGCTTATTCGAGTCGACGGTGATATCCGCCGCATCAATGTAGACCCGATGGACCACAAGGAAGTGCATGCCCTGATTTATGAAATCATGAACGACAAGCAGCGCAAAGGCTATGAGGAATTCCTCGAGTCCGACTTTTCTTTCGAAATTCCTGGTCTGGCGCGTTTCAGGGTCAATGCCTTCGTGCAGAACCGTGGCGCTGCAGCAGTGTTTAGTACCATTCCCTCCAAGGTGCTCACCATGGAGCAGCTGGGCATGGGCGAAGTGTTCAAGAAGATTTCCAACAACCCGCGCGGCCTCGTGGCAGTGACAGGACCGACCGGTTCAGGCAAGTCCACCACGCTGGCGGCCATGATCGACTACATCAACTCCACCAAATACGAGCACATCCTTACCATCGAGGATCCCATCGAATTCGTGCACGAGAACAAGCGCTGCCTGGTGAACCAGCGGGAAGTACACCGCGACACCAAGAGCTTCAGCAACGCCCTGCGCTCGGCCCTGCGGGAAGACCCGGATATCATCCTGGTAGGTGAAATGCGGGACCTCGAAACCATCCGCCTCGCGCTCACCGC
>JALRBG010000325.1 GCA_023257855.1 Pseudomonadales bacterium
CAATCCTTGATGGCCTGGAAGACCTGGTAGGAATAATTCTGCGTGATCAGTTCATACAGGCGCTCGAACTTTTCTGCCGACTCGCCGCCCTGGCGGATCTTGTCCAGTACCGGCGTGGTGTATTCATTCTGGTTAAGGATATAGCTCACCGTCCAGTTTATGAGCAGGTCCTCGTAGGCATCGAAGGGAAACAGCGTTTCGATTTCCTTGCCGTCCACTTCCCGCCGCCAGCGCTCCCCTTTGCCCAGCAGCGGGAAGAGAATATGCCTGAACATGGCCTGGTCGATATGATCACCGCCAAGCCCTACACCGTGGATGGCCGCAACATCGAAATGGGCGGCATTGCGTTTCAGGATGCACAGGTCCAGTGTACCGCCGCCAAAGTCGACGGTAAGGATGATCTCGCTTTTCTCGCCGGGATTGGCATGCAGGTAGCTCAGCGCCGCCGCAGTGGGCTCGGGGTAGAAATACTGCTCTGAAATGCCGGCATGGCCGTAGGCTTCGCTCAGGCGCTCCAGCGCCACGGTGTTGTGGTTCTGATCGCGCCCCTCGAAATTCACCGGGTGGCCAATACAGGCCCTTTTCACCGGCCCGGAGAATCCCGGCAACTGCTGGCAGGCCGCCTCGATCGCCAGGCGGATACGCAGCAGGATCGGTGTGATCAGCGCAACCAGGCGAAAGGCACGTCCAAAAATCATGATGCGCTGGGTGTCCACGCTGCCGAGCAGGCGCTTGGTGCCTCGAAACAGCCGACCTGGCAAGCTGCCGTCATTGAAGGCCTGGCCGTACACGAGATGCGTGTCGGCTTCGGCCGGCAACTGCGTGGACATGTCCATTTGCCCGGTGCTGGACCTGGCCTCCCCGATGACCTCCACGCTCATCTCAACCTTGCGGCCCTGGTTGTGGGCGATATAGGTATCGATTGCTTCCTGGCCGGTGCAGGTGACGAAGTCACGGTCGATGTAACTGGCGGATGGCATGATCGGACTGCCCTCTTCCAATTGCACCAGGGAAATGGTGTTGCCATCGAAGAGCGCGGCAGCACTGTTGGACGTGCCGAAATCGATACCTACCCCGATACTGACGAGTCGCGATTTCCCTGCTTGTCCGGTATTTTCTGGCATTACCTGACGCACTCAATAAATCAACGAAAAAGAAGGGAAGATACCGAAGAATATTTTGCAGAACAACAGCTATTTCGCGGCCCTCAAATGGCAATTTCTTGACCACGATGACGCGTTGAATTCAGGGGGGCTCACTGGTAGTCTCAGCAGTCCGTCCGTGTGAGTTTGGCTCCTTTGAGCCTCCGGCGCAGCCTGAAACAAAACTACAATCACAGGCAACCTGACCAGGGGAACATCAATGACATCCACATACACCACCCGTTTCGGCTCACTCAACGATTACGACAAGGGCCGTGTCGAACCTATCGCGGATGACGTCCGCAATTATGCATTTTCGAATTGCTTCGAAATTGCCGGCACCAGCAAGCCCTATGAAAAGGTCGTCTTTGGCCAGAACATGGAATACGTACTCGAGGCGATTCGCGCCGAGGGTGATTCACCGTGGTACACCTGTGCCCATGACGAGTTCGCCCTGTGCATGGACGGCGAAGTCGAGATTCACCTGGTCAAGCTGGATAGCGCCCAGGCCGTCAGCAACCCGGACAAGGAAGGCGCCATTCTGGTTGAGGGTGATCCCAGGGGAGCGAAAATGGGCTGGATGAAACTGGGCCGCGGCCACCAGGGCATGCTGCCCGCCGGCAGCGCATACCAGTTCAGAAGTAAGCAACCCGCTGTCATTATCCTGCAGACCTGCAAGGGCGACCTGTCCGTCGAACGCTGGTCCAGCATCTGCCAGACCGCCTGAGGAGAACAGATCATGACCAACATGCACGGATACAACGACTTCACTCTCGGCGGCTTCAACTTCCGCCGCGACGAATATTTTGCCCACATCACCTGGAGCACGCTGGACGGCCGCCCGATGAGCCATACCATGGATGCCGGCAACTTCCTGCGCGCCCTGATGCGCGATGTCGCCTGGGGCTTCTTCTATGGCTGGGTCAATTTCGATGATGTCATCGGCACCGTGAACCATTACGGCACCGTGGACATGTATGCGGGTTCTTTCAACGGTGCCATGAAGGATGCCGGCATCGACCGCATGGAAAATTTCCCCACCGACGATATCCGCCAGCTGTTCGAACAAATGCTTGCCGACTGGACCAACGCGGGTTTCGACCCGTTCGCGGCACCGCAGGAAACCGGTTCGCCCTACGGACCGAAACACGGTGACAACATGCCGGCCATCACCCGTGCCCGCGAACTGGCGCGGCGCTGTGTCGGTCTCGAAGGCGATCTCCCGCTGCGAACCGACGAACGCGGCGCACCCGTGAACCGGGCCTTTGCCGATGTGCCCCAGGATACCCCGGAAGTTCATCCGGAACCCGGATTCGAGAACGAAGTGCATGCCTTCAACCTGTTTGCCTTCCTGTCGCGTTCCCAGGTCACCTGGAATCCGTCCTTCACCTCCGTCGTGAAGAACAGCTTCATGTGTCCCACGACCGAGGAACATATCCTGCCCATCATCCACGGCAACGATCGTGTCGAATGGTTCTTCCAGATGTGCGATGAAATCCACTGGAACTGCGACCACAAGGAAACCGGGGAGCCGCTGGCGCGCGTGATCATGAAGGCCGGCGACATGGCGGCCATGCCGGCCTATTGCCGGCACCAGGGTTTCAGTCCGAAGCGCTCCATGCTGCTGGTGTGGGAAAACGGCAATCCCGATCTCGTGGACGACATCAACAGTGGCAAGGCCCCCAAGGTACCGGTTGATTTCGGGGCCTGATGCCGATGCATTGCCTGCGCATAGTCCTGGTCACAGCCACTGTTGTTCTCGCGAACGCCTGCTCCGACCAGGTGCCGCCGGAACCCGATAACAACGTCTCGGAAACCATTTCCGTCCGCATTCCCCCTGCGCTTTTTGAGCAGCAGGCGCTTGACCAGCCGCTTGCCACCAACGGCATCGTCACGGAATTCGCCATGCTGTCTCCCAACGCCGGCCCTACCACCATCGCCATCGCGCCTGATGGCGACATCTGGTACACATTGAGTACAGCCAACGCCATCGGCCGGATGCACCCGGACGGCTCGGGGATGGTCGAATACCCGCTCCCCACGCCCGATGCATCGCCCCGCATCATTTCCCTCGGAAGTGACGGCAACATGTGGTTCTCCGAACACAACAGCGGCCAGATGGGGCGAATCACGCCTGACGGCGAGATCACCGAATACCCCCTGTCGTCACCGGACTCCCAGCCGCGGGCCATCGCATTGAATACCGACGGCAATATCTGGATTGGCATGTTCGCGGCCGGCAGGATCGGGCGCATCACACCGGACGGCGTTGTGACCGAATGGGATATCCCCACGCCGGACAGTGGCCCCAGGGCGCTGGCTGCCGGGCCCGACGGCAATGTCTGGTTCTCGGAATTCAAGGCGGGCAAGATCGGGCGCATTACACCTGAGGGCGACATCACCGAATTCGTGCTGCCCCGGCCACAGACAGGACCTGGTGACATCACCGCCGGCGCCGACGGCAACATGTGGTTCCTGGAACTCAACGGTGCCATGGACAATACCCCGGTGATCGGCAACCGGGTGGGCCGCATCACCATGGGCGGCGACATTACCGAGTTTGCCATTCCCAGCGAAGGTTCCACGCCTATCAATATTGCCGTCGGACCGGACTGCAACATCTGGTACACCAAGAACAATACGCTGGGACGGGTCACGCCCACCGGCGTCATCACCGAATACCCGGTTGCCGCTGGTCCGGCCAGGACTGTGGGCGTCAGTGCCGGCAGCGATCGCCAGACACCGGACCGGCTGACAGACCGCTTGTGGTTCACCGATCCGCTGAACAACCGGATCGGGTACCTGCAATTCGAGTAACACCATCGCACCAGGAGCCAGCCATGCCCTATCGACGATCTCTTCTGCTGCTGGCCATTGCCGGCCTCTGCCAGGCCGCATGGGGGCAGTCCATCAGGGGCGGCGGTGCCGGTGACATCCCCACCATGGTGCAGGCAGGCGACAATACTTTCATCTCCTGGCGCGAGCACCTGATCGATGACGAGGCCATCAGCGGTATCGAGTTGCGCGGCAGTGACGGCCTGGAAATGGCCGACCTCGACGGCGACGGCTACCTGGACATCGTCTCAGTGCATGAATCCGACGACGTCTACGACGGCTCACCCGAGGGCCATATCCGCATCGCTTTCGGTTCGGCGGATCCTGATCGGTGGGAACTGGTGACACTGGCCGAGGGGCCGGAAGCCGGTGCAGCGGAGGATGTCGCCATTGGTGACGTCAACGGTGACGGCTTTCTGGATATCATCGCCGCCTGCGAGCTATCCCACCTGATCTACTTCCAGAACCCCGGCCGCAATATCCGCGCCGGTGACTGGCCGCGCGTCATGCCGGTGAACACCCTGGATCGGGGCTCGTTCATCCGCGTGTTCCTCGCCGATTTGAACAATGACGGCCGCCTGGAAGCCATATCCCCTAACAAGGGCGCCCAGAATCCCGAACAGGCCCGGCAGGAGCCCAAGGAAATTTCCTTCTTTGAGATCCCGGTCAATCCCCTGGATGCCGACGGCTGGACCGAGCATGTGCTGACCCGTGTACCCTGGCCCATCAATTCGCAGCCTGTGGATCTCGATGGCGACGGCGACCTCGACATCGTCGCCGGCAGCGTGGCGCAAACGCGCATGATGTGGTTCGAGAATACAGGCACCGACGGCAACTTCGCTTTCACCGAACACCCCATCACCACGCGGGCCGGCACCGGGATCGATCCGGCCAACATGCTCACCAGCGCTGGTTTCAACATGGAATACCTGGATGTGAACCGGGACGGCCGGCTCGACATCATCACCCTCGACACGCCGCCCCTGCTCGGCCGCAACCTGGTCTGGCTGGAACAACCGCCGCGCCCGGACATGCCCTGGACGTTGCACCTCATCGGCACCTACGGGCCCGACTCCATCGTGGGTATCCGGATCGCCGATATCGACGGCGACAACGACATGGACATCATGACCGGCGGCTACAGCCTTGGCTCGCGGCTCGAGGATTATGTCGCCGAACCCGGTGACGCCCTGGGCCGCCTGGCCTGGTGGGAAAACAACGGTCGCGCGGAGGGCACCTTCACCCTGCATGACATTTCCCGCCGCGAGCGCGGCATGTTCGACATGTTCATGGCGCAGGACATGGATGGCGACGGCGATATGGATTTCGTGGGCACCCGCGGCAATAGTGGCCCCTATGACGGCGTCTTCTGGCTCGAGCAGGTGCGCAGCACCGACCAGCCAACCCGGTTCATACGGGCGCGGGCATCCGAAAGCCCCGAATTTCCCGCGCCGGTCGAATAAGCGTCACTACCGGAGACAACACTTGCCCGCAGCATCCCTGACCCGGCAATTTGCCGATGCACTTACCGCTTATTCAGCAGCGAATAACACCGCCCTGGAAAAAGCCGAATACTGCCTGCTGGATTTTTTCGCCTCCTGCTATGCCACACAGGATTTTCCATGGATCCGGCAGGTCCAGCAGGTGGCACGCGCCAATTCAGCCACCCCGACCGGTGGTGCCGCTATCATTGGTACGCCGTACCGGGTCTCGACCCAGGATGCCGCTTTTGCCAATGCAGTTGCCGGTCATTCCCTGGTTCGTGATGACATGCATCTTGGCAGCGTTTCCCACCTGGGCGTGGTCGTCATACCCGCCGCCCTCGCCCTGGCGGCTGAATGCCCCGTAACCGGCCGGCAATTCCTCGAGGCGATCATTTGCGGCTACGAGGCCGGCGGCCGACTGGGCGCCATGCTGATGGATGTGGAAACCGCGAAGGTCATGCGCCCCACCGGTCTCATCGGTGCCTTTGCCGCAGCCGCGACCACCGCAAAACTGGCAGGCCTGGATCCTGAAAGGACAGCGCATGCCCTGGGGTTTGCCGCCAACTACATCACCGGGCTCAACGAATGGGCCTCCTGGGGCAGCGACGACATGTACTTTCATCCCGGCATCGCCGTGCGCAACGGCCTGACCGCCATGCAGCTGGCAGCTCAAGGGGCGACGGCAGCGGATGGCGCCCTGGATGGCCGTGCCGGCCTGTTCGCCGCCATGAACAAAGCAATACCTGAACCTGCCAACCTGCCGTTCAGCAGTGGCGAGGAAATCCTCAGGGTCTTCTTCAAGCAGGTGCCCGCCTGCAACTATGCACAGACCGCCGCCCAGGCGGCGCGAAGGCTAAAGGAGACACACGCACCCGACGCTGCCGGCATCACCAGCGTCACTGTCCGCGTCCCCCATGCTGCCGCCCACTATCCGGGTTGTGATTATGCGGGGCCGTTCAACAGCATCCTGCAGGCACGCATGAGCATCCACTTCAACGTCGCCAGCGCACTGATCCACGGTGATTTTCATGACAGCCATTACCGCGATTTCGGCAGTAAACAGGTCGCAGCACTGGCTGCCAAGATAACGGTTGAGATCGATGACGCACTGACCGCCGCGTATCCTGGCAAGCAGGGTGCGGCAGTCATGGTGTCAACGAGTGAAGGCGCGGGCTACGACGCGGGTCTGGAAGCAGTGATCGCCGCAGCGACGACAGAAATCAATGAACGCTATCTCGATGCGGCGGGTTCGGTAATCGGTCCGGCAGCTGCGGCGTCTCTTCAGCAGGCCGTGATGAGCCTGGCGGCAAGTGCCGACATCAACGCCCTGGCGCAGCTCCCGGAACCGGTACCACAGTCATAAGGGACGATCGTACTAGCGGCACTCCATCAGGCCGACCAGGAGGGATTCCGTCTGTTCAGTGTCGGTGCAATTGGGAAACAACTCACCGGGGCTGGCGATGCCTATAGCCTCGCAATCGAGGTGCCTGACCAGGCCTGAAGCATCTTTTCTCAGCTGTTCTTCGCCACCACCCGGACAGATCTGGCGGATGCGCGTGTCGCAGTCTATTTCTTCGCCC
>JALRBG010000352.1 GCA_023257855.1 Pseudomonadales bacterium
ATGTCCAGACTGACGATAGCTTCCGGGTTCGGCATCAGCCACATGCCGGCCTTGGTGACGATGCCGAAGTTGGATTGCATGAACATCTGCTGCCAGCCGGGACCGAATCCGTAGGGATGCAGGTTCCAGCTCGGGGAATCAGACATTGCACCCATGCCTGTGCGGAGCAGATCGCCATCCGGCAGCACCACCTCCATGCCGCAGACCCGTGCTGCATGGTCGCCATAGGGTGTATAGCCCACACCCCTGTCGAGGGCATTACCGACTACCGAACCCCACGAGTTGCCGATCGGCGAAATCCAGTAGGGAATGTCGTTGGCCTCGACATAATCGTAAAGGTCGTAGAAGCCGACACCGGGCTCCAACAGGACCACTCCGTTGTCGACGTCCATCTGGATTTTTTTCATGCGCGACATGTCCAGGACGATGGACCCTGACATGACCGGGGCAGCGCTGCCGTAACCAAAGTTCTTGCCGCGGCTGATCGGCCACAACGGAATCCTGTGCTGGTTGGCCAGCCGCACGATGGCCTGGACCTCTTCCGTGGTCTCAGGCGCAACTGCGGCGGCAGCGACGTGGGCAGCCTGGTCGAAGGCAAAGTGATCGAGGTAGGTATCGCGGTCCTGGTCCGTGGCGAAAACCCATTCGTCACCGATAACCGAGCGAACATCATTCAGTGCCCTGTCGAATGCACTTGCACTGACGCCGGGAGGAAGGACTAGCCGCATGGGAGCTCCTTATTGACTAAGGTATTGTTTTTTTTTGCGGCCACAGGAGCCGGGGGAATCAAGAATAAACAGCCGGTTCCCTGATGTCCATGCCGCTGGATGCCCCTCAGTGACCGGCCAGTGTCAGCCTGTTGGCCGCGCCCAGAAGCCCGAGGTCCTGCCGCGTGACAACGCGCACCGGGATACGGGCCAGGTAATTACAAAACCTGCCTTTAGCCTCGAACCGGGCACGAAATTCACTGGCACGGAAAAAGTCCAGCATGCCCGGTACGATGCCGCCGGTGATATAGACTCCGCCGAGCGCACCGGCCGTCAACGCCAGGTTCCCGGCAACCGATCCGAGCACACGGCAAAACAGCTGCAGCGTCTGCGCTGCCAGGGCATCAGAGCCGTTCATGCCGGCCTTCGAGACGGCTTCGGGCGTGGATTGCTTCGCTTCCACCTGCCGGATGCTGCCGAGTGCCTGGTAAATGTTGACCAGGCCGTTGCCGCACAACAGGCGCTCGATCGATACGCGGCCAAACCGTGCTGCCAGGATTTCCATGACCGCGAATTCCTCCCGGGTTAGCGGCGCGAAATCCACGTGGCCGCCCTCGCCGTCCAGGACCACGTAGCACTCATGCGCCGGCACCACGATACTGACGCCCAGGCCCGTTCCAGGCCCTATGATGACGGCCGGTTTGTCCGGTACGGGATTCGTACCGCCAACCTGCTGCCAGTCTTCGTGTGACAATTCGGCAATGCCGTAACCCTTGGCGGCGAAATCGTTGATCAGTTCCAGAGTGGTACCGCCCAGCATCGCGACCACCTCGTCTCTCGTGAACACCCAGGGACTGTTGGTGAAGCGAATCTCATCATGATCGACCCGGCAGGCGACGGCAAAACAGGCCGCTGCCGGCAGGGCCTCCCATTCCCCACTATTTTTGTCCTTCAGGTACTCGGCAAGCGCCATGGAGAAATGTTCATGTCCTGACACACTGGTGGTGGCGATTTCAAAAAGCCTGTTGCTGCCACCCAGCTTTTTCGCGAACCGGGCATTGGTGCCGCCGACATCGGCGACCAGCTGCCAGGATTTCCTGGAAGTCGTTTCAGCCATGGTTACGCCAGAACTCCAGTTTTTTGCCGAGTGCGACTTCCAGGTTCGCGATTTCTGGTTCGAAGACGGCATGCAGCCAAGCCCGGTCTTCAGCCGTCATGGGGTTGTCATAATCCTGTGCGTTTTCAGTCCGCTCCTCTATGGCCGTGAACGCTGGGATGCCCAGGAACACACTGATTTGCTGAAGCACGGCCGCCGGCGACTGACGCAGGTCTTCGTTGAACACCACCAGGACATGTTCCCGGCCAAACAGGGACCAGAGCAATTCCAGCTGGTGCAGGTACCTGCCGCGATCGACGTAGGAATATACGCGCCGGTGATCAGCATCCGCTTGTTGCAGGCGTGCAGCCTCCTCGCGGACCGCCTTGCCGAAAGGAAGCGTCTCGTACCCGCGATGGAACTCCATCTGCCAGTGGGAATAGGCGCGTTCCACCGGGTCGCGCAAAATGACGATCAGGCGGATATCCGGATTGTAGGCATGGATGCGTGCCGGTGCGTTGGGCCAGTACATGTAAACAGGCGTGGCCTCTCCGCGCAGCTTGCCCTCCTCGTGTGGCGGGAAGTGCTGATGGTATTGCCGGTAATCGGGTTTGCCATTGCGGAACAGGGACTCGTTGTCGAAGAAATGGACTTCCTTGGCATCTGCCATGAGCAGATCCTGGTGCTGACGACAGTAGGCATCCAGGGCGGATGTGCCGCCTTTCTGGGTGCCGCAAATCAGGAAATCGATTGGCGTGTAAATCTGGTCTGGCAACTGCTGCTCCGGGGCTCAAAACGACGCAGGAATTGTTACCGGCGCGGCCTTGCATTGAGGGCTTGGGATGAAACCGAAAAAATTTGTCGATGAATTTTTTATTTTTATTAATCAGTAGGTTAGCGAATATTTTTGCCCTCTTATTCTACTCATTTCTTGCACAATTAGCCTACCATTTTTCATCCGGAATAGTACACTTATCGCCTTGTTGGAAATAAAAACATCAGGGAGTAATTAATGCCAGTTTTATGTCGGTCTGCATGGCGTTCGGCTGTTTTTTTTGCCGGTTTGGCAATATCCGCAACCAGCCTGGCCGGTGGAGAAGCCGGCATAATCAGCCTGCGTGACCAGGGCAATTTCTACGTTGGCGGCGTCACCAGCGAGCCCGCTGAAAACGGTTCCGTGCAGGTCTATAACCAGATGTACGTCGGTTACCAGCTGCCGGCTGAAAAGTCCCGCAAATATCCGCTTGTCCTCGTGCACGGTGGCGGCGGACAGGCAACCGACTGGTTCACTACACCCGATGGCCGTGATGGCTGGCGCGACTATTTCCTGGCAGCCGGATTTGATGTGTACTGGGTGGATCGACCCGGTTATGGCCGCTCCCCGACCAGCAACCGCTACGGTGAACTGTCAAACAGCGCCACATCCAGCATCATCAACTTCCTGGCCAATTCCAATCACTGGCCCGGTGATTCGAAAAATCCCGTCGATGAAAACATACTGAACTGGCTTGCCAGTTCACCGCCCGGACCATACGCCGGTGATACTGTTGCCGCCGAGGGGATCAGTAAGCTGCTCGAGCGTATTGGCCCTGCCATCCTGGTGACCCACTCTGCAGGCGCCGCCAGCGGCTGGCTGGCAGCGGACCTCAACCCTGAAAAGGTGGCTGGCATCATCGCTTTCGAACCGGGCGCCAGCAACATGACCAGCAGTATCCGCAAGGGCCTCACATTCGAGCCGCCACTGACGGATGCATTCGAAGCGTGGGCCGATGCCGAAGGCTGCGAAATGCAGCCGCAGGCCGCACCCAGCAAGCTGGCCAATTTCGCGCACATTCCCGTGCACCTGATTGGCTCCGAACTCGGGCTGATTGCCGGCCTGCCCTGCGCGGTCAAGGTATTCTCCCAGGCCGGAGTCAGCGTGCAATACACCTTCCTGCCCGATATCGGCATCACCGGCAACGGCCATTTCATGATGGCTGAAACCAACAATGCCGAAACAGCGCAGGTGTTCATAGACCTGGCCGCATCCATCAAGTGACATAACGGGTGGTTGCCATGGCCAACTTCAAACGCATCCTGGTTGCACTGACGGGACTTGGTGCCGTAGTT
>JALRBG010000011.1 GCA_023257855.1 Pseudomonadales bacterium
ATACTTGACTGTTTTGCTCAGGTACTAGATAATTCCCGGTCCTTATCCTGTACGGAAACCACCCATGACAGCCGCTGAACACGTCAATGATTCTGTTGTCGGCACACACGATGCGGTCGCTATAACGCTGACCGACAAAGCTGCCAACAAGATCAATAGGCTGATCACCGAAGAAGGCAATCCTGGCCTGAAGTTGCGTGTGTTCGTGACGGGTGGCGGCTGTTCGGGTTTCCAGTACGGCTTCTCGTTTGACGAAGCGGTCAACGACGACGATACGGAAATCCGCCACAATGGCGCCGTGCTGCTGGTGGATCCCCTTAGCTACCAGTACCTGGTGGGCTCGAAAGTGGATTACATCGAAGGGCTGGAAGGCTCGCGTTTCATTGTCGAGAACCCGCTTGCCACGACCACTTGCGGTTGCGGCATGTCCTTTTCAATCTGATTGATTCTAATTGCGGCGCTTGCCGGCGTAATAAACACCCCCGGCGATAACCGGGTGTGAAGAGCCCGTGATGGCCGTGAAATCCACCGGGGTCTGGTAGAGGGCAAGGTGTGCCAGCCAGGCAAAGGCGACAGCCTCGACACTGTCCTCGAGTACGCCCAGGGCAGAACTGCGCATGACCTTGAACCCGGGCAGGGCCTTGGCCAGCGAGGCCATCATGAAACTGTTATTGGCCCCGCCACCGCAAACGATCACCTCCCCGGCCGTAATGATGCCGGTGATGGCGCGGCTGATTGATGCTACGGTAAGTGCCAGCAGGGTTGCCTGTACGTCCGCTTCAGGCAACGCACCGCCGATTTTCCCCAGTCTTTTTTCCAGCCAGGGCAGGTTGAATAATTCACGTCCGGTGCTTTTGGGGGGAGCCAGGCGGAAGTAAGGTTCATCGAGAAGGACTTCCAGCAGCTCATTGTCCACCGTGCCGGATTTTGCCCAGTGGCCGTCACGGTCGTAGGGATGGCCCTGGTGTTCCTGTATCCAGGTGTCCAGCAGGACATTGCCGGGACCTGTATCGAAACCGGAGATAATGCCGGTCTTGCGCAGAAGGGTGATGTTGGCCATGCCGCCGATGTTGAGCACGATGCGATCGGCTTCCGCACTCGAGAAAATTTCACGGTGAAAGGCCGGCACGATGGGTGCGCCCTGGCCGCCGGCGGCCATGTCCCGGCGACGAAAGTCGGCAGCGGTCGTGATGCCGGTCAGCTCCGCCAGGGTGTTCGGGTCGCCGATCTGCAGCGTGAACGGGGTATTGCCGCTCGGCTTGTGGCGGATGGTCTGCCCGTGACTGCCGATGGCAGCGATCTGGGTGGGCTTAAGCCGGTTTTTATCGAGGATATGTTCCACGGCCTGCGCCATCGCGCGGGCAAACTCCACATCCGCTTCGCCCAGCAGGGGAATCTGTCCGGGGTGATCTTCACACAGGTTAAGCAGTTTTTGCCGCAGGTCTTCAGGTATGGGCAGGTTGATGAAGTCAATCTGCTCGGGACGACGCTCACTGAAGTCCACCAGCGCACAATCGATCCCGTCCATGCTGGTGCCGGAAATGAGACCGATATAGATGGAGGAGGCCATCGCTACCGCTACTGTTCGGGTCTGGCAGTATGCATGGCAATATTCCTTGTATCGCTTACGTGGAATTCCAACTGGGATAACAGGATCTGCGATTGCCCCCGAAAACGCTGTTTTTCACTTTCCGGGACCGACTCGGCCTTGGGCAGCTTATCATGGATGGTGCGAGAATTACGGTGTACACCGTCCATCAGGAATTCATAGTGCAGGTGCGGTCCGGTGGCAGCCCCGGTGGACCCCACGTAACCTATGACCTGGCCCTGTTTCACGCGGGCACCTACCTTGATCCCCCTGCCGTAGTCATTGAGGTGAGCATACTTGGTCTCGAAGCGATTGCCGTGCTGTATTACGACCAGCTTGCCGAAGGAGCCGTTGCGTGAGGCCCAGGTGATCCTGCCGTCGCCGGCAGCGATAACTGGTGTGCCGCGTGGAGCCGCATAGTCTGTGCCCTTGTGCGCGCGAATGGAATTAAGGATGGGATGCTTGCGGCTCAGGCTGAAGCCGGAACTGATGCGGGTGAAATCCACCGGATTGCGCAGGAAAGCCTTTCGCATGCTCTCACCGTCCGGATTGTAGAAGTTGGGGTCACCAGCCATGTTGATGTACCTGACGGCAGTGTGTGTTTCACCCTGGTTGGTGAACTGTGCTGCCAGTATGGCACCGGTGCCGATGAATTCTCCATCCAGGTATTTCTCTTCGTAGAGCAGGTTGAAGGAGTCGCCCTGACGTGTATCCAGCATGAAGTCGATGACGCCGCCGAATATTCCGGCCAGCTCCATGGTAATAGCTGCGGAGATGCCGCCTTTCTTGGCGGCCAGGAACAGGGAATCCTCGATCGCGGCTTCGCGGTAGACCTGGCGGATCTCCGGATCGCGTACGATCTTTCGTGACACGTAACCCTTTTCGGCGCGAGAAAATTCGATGCGTTCAAGTTTGTTCTTGCTGATGATGAGACTTTCCAGGCCTTTGTCGTCGTCCAGGTAGAATTCCAGGATATAGCCGGGATAGAGGTTGCTCAGCAGAGGGGATTGCGGCTCGCTGCGACTGACTTGGTAGACATCCCGGGCAGAAAGCCCGGCCCGGCCGAAGATCAGGCTGAGGTTGTCACCGGATTTGACCTCCGTGATGTAGTCAGGACTGCTGATGGTTTCTGGTGGGGCGACTAGAAGAGTGTGAGGTTCTTCTGTAGTGCCAGCGGGTGCCGGCTCGACCTGCACTTCAGGCAAGTGCTCTTTTGAGGCCTGTTCAGGGCTGCCAGTTGCCCCAGGAGCGCCGGAAAGCGCGGTCAGGACGGTCTCGACAGGGTGCTGGTCAACGTGGCGTGAAATCAGGATCCTGCCCTCGTAGTCGTTCTCGCTGGAGACGATGACGAGCACCGCAACCAGTGCAATGAGCAACCAGCGGTGGTGGCGGGGCAAAAATTCGGCCAGACGGCGTTTTATAGAATCAAGGGTATCCATAAGATTCTTATAGTATCTTTTATAAAAGTTGCCGTAATTTGCTGGATTATAACAGGATTTTGGAATTATCAAATGATTTGTCAGCCGCTATTGTAGGGCCCGGATTGCCCGAAATTCCAGCATTTTCTGGGCATCCCTGAGATTGACCACGTACCCGCCGACAAGGTTCCCCAAACCTGGTCGCCCTTGCCTAGAATTATGGGAATGGTTCTAGTAAAGTTGCGCCTCTTTTTGACCAACCGGACCCCGATTTACCGTGACAGACCAGCGCCTTATCGAAGATCTGAACCAACGCGGCCTGCTCCAGCAGGCTTCAGCAGAGGAAGAACTGGTTGAGCACCTCGGGACAGCCAGCAGAACGGTCTACTGCGGCTTCGATCCTACGGCAGACAGCCTGCACATTGGCTCACTGGTACCTCTGCTGGCCCTGAAACGATTCCAGCTCGCCGGGCATCGGCCGATAGCCCTCGCCGGCGGGGCTACCGGCATGATCGGGGACCCCAGCTTCAAGTCCAGGGAGCGCAAACTCAATTCCCTGGAAGTCACGGCGGAATGGACAGCCAAGATCAAGGACCAGTTGTCTCGCTTCATCGACTTCGATTGTGGCGCGACATCGGCCATCGTCGTCAACAACCTGGACTGGACGGCAGATAAGGGAGTGCTCACTTTCCTGCGGGATATCGGCAAGCATTTCTCGGTCAATGCCATGATCCAGAAGGAAAGCGTGAAACAACGGATCGAACGCGAAGGGGAAGGCATTTCTTATACCGAATTCAGCTATATGATCCTGCAGGCCTTTGACTTTGCAATGCTCAACCAGATGCACGATTGCACCCTCCAAATCGGGGGCTCCGACCAGTGGGGCAACATCACGGCCGGCATCGACCTGACCCGGCGCCTCAATCAGCAGCAGGTCTTCGGCCTGACGCTCCCCCTGGTCATCAAGGCGGACGGCGGCAAGTTCGGCAAGACCGAAGAAGGCACTATCTGGCTTGATCCGGCGCGAACTTCTGTCTATGCCTTTTATCAGTTCTGGATTAATACGGCCGATGCGGATGTATACAAATTCCTGAAGTATTTCACCTTCCTGCCTGTGGCGGAGATCGATGCTATTGAAGAAGCAGACAAGGCGGCCCAGGGCCGGCCCGCGGCCCAGTCCATCCTGGCCCGTGAAGTAACCCGCCTGGTGCACGGGGAGGAAGGTCTTGCTGCAGCGCAACGTATCTCCGAAGCGCTGTTCAGCGGGGATATCAGCACCCTGACCGAAGACGACTTCGGCCAGCTCAAGCAGGATGGCATGCCGGCTTCGGCCCTGGCCGGCCATTCCCTGGTTGAGGCCCTGGTCCAGACCGGTCTGGCCACCTCCAACAAAATGGCCCGGGAATTCATTTCCAACGGGGCGGTTTCGGTCAATGGCGGGAAGATCTCCGACCCGGCCGCTGAGCTGTCCTGGGGGGATGCTTTTTACGGACGTTATTTCCTCCTGAAAAGGGGTAAAAAACTGTTCCATTTGGGCTACAGACAAGAGTAGAATGCGCGTCCCCGCACAGGGGGCTGAATCGCCCGAAATACGGGCAATCCGGCCACCAAAAAAAGTTTAATATTTTTTAAAAAAACCTTGTGCAGACCCGCGCAATCAGTATAATGCGCACTCCCTGTTTCTGGGGAAGCTCTTTAACAACGAAATCAAGTAATAGAAGTGGGTGTTTGCTTGGTTGTTTTGTATCAGAAAATACAACTCAACGAGTAAACAACTGCGTTAATTCAAAACCCTGAAAATTGTCTACACACGGCAATTTTCAGTAGCAGTAGTTTTTAGCGTTGAGCCAAAAGTTTTAAGTGCGGCGTCTGGATGTTTGTAGTCGGATTCTGCACTTTGAAATACTTAAACTGAAGAGTTTGATCATGGCTCAGATTGAACGCTGGCGGCAGGCCTAACACATGCAAGTCGAACGGTAACAGATCGCTGGGATCCCTTCGGGGTGAACGTGATGCTGACGAGTGGCGAACGGGTGAGTCACGCGTAGGAATCTACCTGGTAGTGGGGGATAGCTCGGGGAAACTCGAATTAATACCGCATACGACCTAAGGGTGAAAGTGGGGGATCTTCGGACCTCACGCTATCAGATGAGCCTAGGTCGGATTAGCTAGTAGGTGAGGTAATGGCTCACCTAGGCAACGATCCGTAACTGGTCTGAGAGGATGATCAGTCACACTGGAACT
>JALRBG010000222.1 GCA_023257855.1 Pseudomonadales bacterium
CTGACCCTGACGGGTTAGAATATCAATCAAACAAGCCGCCAAATTGCCAATGTCACAACTCCTTACCCAATGCCCCTTCTGCCAGACCACCTTCAAGGTCAGCTATGCCCAGATGCAGGCGGCCAACGGCGTGGTCAGGTGCGGCGCCTGCATGGAGGTGTTCCTGGCCAGCCAGCACCGGGTCATTCTCAAGGAAAGACCTGCGCCGGTGATCGTGGAAGATGACGAAGACGACCTGCAGTGGGATGTCACCGAGGAGGACGAGGCGATAGCTGAATCCGCCTCTGACGATACCGACACATTCACCTCGTGGGAAGAAGAGGAAGATTACAGCCGTACCGAAACGCTGGCCTGGTTCCCCGGCGCCGAAGCAGTAGAGGATGACGACGAGCCCGGGTGGCAAGCGGAGCAAGAGACAGATGAAGCGCCTGTCGGGAAAGTCTTCAGCGAGGAGCATGCAGAAGAGCCTGGGCAGGAGCATGCAGAGGCGCAACCGGCGAACGAAGAAGACAGGCCAGCCTACAGCGGCCAGCTGAATCCCGCCGGCTACTCCATGACCCAGTTTACCGTGGAGAGCCTGCTTTCCGGCATCACGGGATTGTTCGGATCGGTTAGCGCCAACGCCAAAGAGGCGGAGGAAGCATCGGAGCCGGTCCCTGCCGAAGAGGCAGTGGCGGAAAAACCGGAACAACCCGACCACGACGGCGAGCAATTCCGGAAGGTACCGGCCCCGACCAGGACCGCCATCATCGTCCCGGACAGGAGTGCGCGCATACCCACCCTGGAACCGGATGTCGTGGCGAGGGAGGACGTACCGGCGGCCTCAACCGGCTCGCAGAACCTGACCTGGTTCCAGTCGCTGCGCAAATCCCTGCGCGACAGCCGCACCAGGAAGGCCGGGGATACAGATGCCGATGAAAAGGCCGAGATTCGCCGCCGCCTGGAGGGATTGCGAGCCGATGACTCGCTGGAACCGGTGGACAGCGCCCACTTCGATACTCTGGCGGCGGAGCCCGTAGAGTTGCAGGGCCGGGGACCGCAGTGGTCGCGCCTGCAGCACAACACAATGATCGCCGCCAGCACGGTGCTGCTGCTCACCCTGGCTGGCCAGTATTTCTGGTTCAACCTGGACAGCCTGGTACTGTCACGCCGCATGCCCGCGGTAACCGGATACCTCTGCCAGTTGCGCACCTGTCCGGACCGCAACGCCATCGACCTGTCCACGCTGGTTACCGAGGAACTGGTCGTGCGCAGTCATCCCGAACGCCAGGATGCCCTGCAGGTTGATTTCATTTTCCGCAACGACAACACCCGCGAGCAGCGCTTTCCTCTGGTGGAGCTGAACTTCACCAACATCGACGGCGACGTGATTGCCAACCGCATCTTTGCAACGACCGAATACCTGCCCCCCGAGATGCAGTTGTTCACGCACATGCCGGCGCACTCCTCCATCCAGGTCAGCCTGGAACTGGTCGATCCGGGTGCCGAGGCCACCGGCTACTTCCTGATTTTCCGGAATCCCTGAATAGCGTCGGCGTAATCCGGAATATTGCCGCCTGCCCCCAACAGGATTCCGGCCGTTTTCCGATCCAGGGCAATTTCACGGCGTCTTTCCCTTAGAATCCCTGTTTAAAATCGAGTAACATTACGGGCTTTCCCAAGTCAGCAGAGCCAGGTCAGTGATAAAAATCGGAGGCTACACACTGGAATCGCGATTGGCGCTTGCCCCGATGGCAGGTGTCACCGACCAGCCCTTCCGCAAACTCTGCAAAAATTTCGGTGCGGCACTCACGCCGTCCGAAATGATCACATCCAATGTCAGGTTGTGGGAGCGCGAGAAGTGTCGCCTGCGTCGCTGCCACGATGGCGAATCCGAACCGCGTGTCGTGCAGATCGCCGGTGCCGAACCTGCCATGATGGCCGAAGCCGCACAACTCAATGTTGCCGAGGGAGCCCAGGTAATCGACATCAACATGGGCTGCCCCGCAAAGAAGGTCCTGAAACGTTCCGCTGGCTCCGCCCTGCTGCAATATCCCCAACTTGTGCATGACATCCTGACGGCCGTGGTCTCCGCCGTCGACGTGCCCGTCACACTGAAGATCCGCACCGGCTGGGATCCCGACAATCGCAACGGCGTCGACATCGCCCGGCTCGCCGAAGATTGCGGCATCGCGTCCCTGGCAGTGCACGGCCGCACCCGCGCCTGTGCCTTCAGGGGCGAGGTGGAATACGACACCATTGCCGCCATCAAGCAGGCAATCAGCATTCCCGTATTCGCCAATGGCGACATTACGTCGCCGCGCCAGGCCGCGGAAATACTGGCCTACACCGGTGCCGACGGCGTCATGATCGGCCGCGGCGCCCAGGGCAGCCCATGGCTCTTCCGCGAGATCAACCACTACTTGGAACACGGCACCGAGACACCCGCGCTGCCCCTCGGGCAGATTCACCGCATCGTGCAACAGCACCTGTCCGACATTCATGGATTTTACGGCCCCGTAAAAGGCGTATTCTTTGCCCGCAAGCATACTGCCTGGTACCTGGCGAAACTGGCGATCCGCCAGGGAGAGAACAGTCAGGCTGCACTGGCACTTGCCGACTGGCGCAGCCGCTTCAACAAGCTGGAAGATTGCAGCGCGCAGCTCGACATGCTGGACAAGATTTTCAAACACCTGGCTGAACAACAACAAGAACAAACCATCAAGGGACTGGCAGCATGAGCAATTTCCTGAATGATACGGCTACCTTTCAACCCGGCAATGCTGACAACGCGCACAGCAAGGAGCCACCGGCAAGCGAGCAGCAGCGCCAGCAGACACTGCGGGAGTGCGTCTCATCGTCCCTCGCAGAATATTTCGACAAGGTAGACCACGAGAACATCAGCAACCTGTACGACCTCGTTCTTTCAGAAGTCGAGGCGCCCCTGCTGCAAACTGTCATGCAGCGCACCCGCAGCAACCAGAGCAAGGCGTCTGCCATGCTGGGCCTTAACCGTGGCACGTTGCGGAAAAAACTGAAGAAGTACGGCATGCTCAACTAGCCGCCGGCGCGGCATGACTGTACAGGCATGCACATGCCAGGCAGACAAGAAGTACCATCAACACCTCAATCGGAAGCAGCACTGCAATGACTACGCAGAAACCAACTCCTGTCAGAAGGGCGCTGATTAGCGTTTCTGACAAAACCGGCATCACCGACTTCGCCCGCAAACTCAACGCACTGGGCGTCGAATTGCTTTCCACCGGCGGCACTTTCCGCCAGCTCAGCGAGGCTGGTATTCCCGTCACCGAAATCTCCGCCTATACCGGCTTACCGGAAATGATGGACGGCCGCGTGAAGACCCTGCACCCGAAAGTACACGGCGGCATTCTCGCCCGACGCGGCCAGGACGATGCCGTGATGGCAGAACATGATATCCCGCCCATCGACATGGTCGTGGTGAACCTCTATCCCTTCCAGGCCACGGTGGCCAAACCCGATTGCGACATGCCTACGGCCATCGAGAATATCGACATCGGCGGCCCCACCATGCTGCGGGCGGCAGCGAAGAACCACGCCTGGGTCACAGTGGTAGTCAATCCCGCCGACTACGCCCGCGTACTCGATGAAATGAACTCCAGTGACGGCTGCATTTCAGCTGCCACCCGCTTCGACCTGGCAGTGGCCACCTTCGAACACACCGCCCAGTACGACGGCGCTATCGCCAACTACCTCGGAGCGCGCACAGGCGACGGCGGGACCAGCGAATTCCCCCGCACCTTCAATGCACAGTACGTCATGAAGCAGGGAATGCGCTACGGCGAGAACCCGCACCAGAACGCCGCCTTCTATGTCGAGGCCGGGGACAAGGAAAACTCCATTGCCACCGCCAGGCAGATCCAGGGCAAGGAGCTGTCCTTCAACAACATCAACGACACCGACGCCGCCCTCGAATGCGTGAAAAGCTTCAGTGAGCCTGCCTGCGTCATCGTCAAGCACGCCAATCCCTGCGGCGTTGCCAGCGGCGCCACGATCCTCGAAGCCTATGAAAAGGCTTACCAGACCGATCCGACCTCAGCCTTCGGCGGCATCATTGCCTTCAACCGCGACCTGGACGCTGCGACGGCGAAAGCCATTGTCGAACGCCAGTTTGCCGAAGTGGTTATCGCACCGGATGCCGGAAAAGACGCCGCCAGCGCACTGGCCGTGAAAGAAAACCTGCGCTTGCTGGTGTGCGGCCAGTGGCCGGCCCAACCTGCGCCGTCATTCGACATGAAGCGGGTCAACGGCGGTTTGCTGGTGCAGAACACCGACCAGGGTGTCATCACGGAATCCGACCTGAAGATCGTCAGCAAGCGCCAGCCCACCGCTGAGGAGATCCGCGACCTGCTGTTCGCCTGGAAGGTGGTCAAGTTCGTGAAATCCAACGCCATCGTCTACGTCAAGAACAACCAGACCATCGGCATCGGCGCCGGCCAGATGAGCCGCGTTTACAGCGCGAAGATCGCTAACATCAAGGCCGCCGATGAAGGTCTGGAAGTGAAAGGATCCGTCATGGCATCCGATGCCTTCTTCCCCTTCCCAGACGGCATCGAAGCAGCGGCGGCTGTCGGCATTACCGCCGTCATCCAGCCGGGCGGCGCCATGCGCGATGAAGACGTCATCAAGGCAGCCGATGCTGCCGGCATGGCAATGGTGTTTACTGGGATGAGGCATTTCAGGCATTAACGAGGTACAAGATACAGGATACAAGGTACAAGGGATCCATCGAAGCCGTCTTGTACCTTGTACCCTGTACCTTTTACCTGGCGACAGGTGATAAATGAATGTAATGATTATTGGAAGTGGTGGCAGAGAACATGCCCTGGCATGGAAATGTTCACAGTCGCCTAAAGTTGACCAGGTACTCGTCGTACCCGGCAACGCCGGTACCGCCGGCGAGCCCGGCCTCAAAAACGTCAACCTGGATATCACCGATTTCGCCGCGCTGACCGGCTACGCGAAGTCCAATGACGTTGGCCTGACCATCATCGGCCCGGAAGCACCGCTGGTCGACGGCATCGTCGATCATTTCCAGGCCGAGGGCCTGGCCTGTTTCGGTCCCAGCAGGGGCGCGGCCCAACTGGAAGGCTCCAAGGCCTTCACCAAGGACTTTCTCGCCCGCCACAATATTCCCACTGCCGCCTACGAGAATTTTACGGATGCCGATGCCGCCGTTGCCTATGTCAGGGAACAGGGCGCACCCATCGTCATCAAGGCCGACGGGCTTGCGGCCGGCAAGGGCGTCATCATCGCCCAGACCGTCGACGAAGCGGAAGCCACCATCCGCGACATGCTGTCCGGCAACAGCTTCGGTGAAGCAGGTCACCGCGTGGTGATCGAGGAATTCATGCAGGGTGAAGAAGCCAGCTTCATCGCCCTGGTCGATGGCACCCATGCCCTGCCCTTTGCCACATCACAGGATCACAAGGCCCGTGATAACGGCGACCGGGGGCCGAATACCGGCGGCATGGGCGCCTATTCACCGGCGCCAGTGGTGACCCCGGAGATACATGACCGGGTGATGCGCGAGGTGATCATGCCCACCGTCCGGGGCATGGCGGAAGAAGGCAACACGTACGTCGGGTTCCTCTATGCAGGCCTGATGATCGGCAAGGACGGCGCCCCTCGCGTAGTCGAATACAATTGCCGCTTTGGCGACCCGGAAGCGCAGCCCATCATGCTGCGCCTGGCCTCAGACCTGGTCACCTTGTGCCAGGCAGCCCTGGCCGGCACGCTGGACAGCACCACCATCGAATTCGACCCGCGCGCCTCGCTGGGCGTGGTTCTCGCCGCGGGCGGCTACCCGGGCTCCTATGACAAGGGCAAGGTGATCAGCGGCCTGGACGCCGATGAGCGCATATCCGGCAGCAAGATCTTCCATGCCGGCACCAGGACCAGCGGCAATGACGTTGTCACCAACGGCGGCCGTGTGCTGTGTGCGACGGCACTCGGCGCTTCGGTTTCCGAAGCCCAGGCGAAAGCCTACGAGCTGGTCAAACAAATCGACTGGGAAGATGTCTACTTTAGAACGGATATCGGCTACCGTGCCGTTGCCCGTGAAGCGGGCTGACACCTGTAAAGGCCAGAGGCAAAAGGCTAGAGGTTAAAGGACAAGCGACACGGGTTGCGCCTGAATAGCCTTCTCTCTTTCTGATAAAATACTCGAATGATGAATTTACTTGATAACCTGATAGTCCAGTTCGACCAGGCCCTGAAAACCCTGGTTCCGGGCAGTGTCCACGCACAGCGGCCCAACCCTGCCGGCAATCAGGCCACTGCCGAACTGGATGCTGATGACCGCCGTCATGTCGCCGGCCTGATGCGCATCAATCACACCGGGGAAGTCTGCGCCCAGGCGTTGTACCAGGGCCAGGCACTCACCGCCAGGCTGCCGGAAGTACGCAACAGCATGACGCTGGCCGCCGCCGAGGAAATCGACCACCTGAGCTGGTGCGAGGACCGCCTCAATGAACTGGATTCACGCCCCAGCCTCCTCAATCCACTCTGGTATGGCATGTCTTTCGGCCTCGGCGCTCTCGCCGGCATGGCCGGCGACCGCTGGAGCCTGGGTTTTGTCGCCGAAACCGAGCACCAGGTTTGCGCCCACCTGAAAGACCACCTGGGCAAGCTGCCGGCAGCAGACGGCAAGAGCCAGGCCATTCTCAACCAGATGCTGGAAGACGAAGGCAGGCATGCGGTAAATGCGGAAGCAGCTGGTGCGGCGGAACTGCCGCTGCCGGTGAAAGGCGCCATGCAGTTCATGGCCGCCGTGATGAAGCAGACGACCTACCGGATATAGGTCGGAAGAAGACCCGCAGGGTCGATATCCGCCGTATCAGTAAAGCCCGCTTACTTAACAATCACTCGTTTTCAATAGTGAACTCGTGGGTGATTTCCACGCCGCCCTTACCGAGCATGATCGAGGCCGAACAATATTTTTCCGCTGACAATTCGACCGCACGCTTGACCTTGGCGGGATCGAGGTTGCGCCCCTTCACCCTGAAGATCATGTGAATCTTTTCGAACACCGCGGGAACAGCGTCGGCACGAATAGCGTCCGCCTCAGCAACACAGCCGGTGACGTCCTGGCGGGATTTCTTCAGGATGCTGACCACGTCAAAGGCGGAACAGGTCGCAGTGCCGAGCAGCAGCATCTCCATGGGGCGAACACCACGGTTTTTACCGCCGGCAGTCTCGGGACCATCCATTATCACTTTGTGACCACTGCCGGACTCGCCTTCGAACATGGCGTCTTCCAGCCAGGTAATGGTTGCTTTCATTATCAGACCCCGGGTTAGTTTCAGAAAGATCGAGCATTATCCCACACTCTTTTTTTGACGTCTTGATGGAAGCCTTTGAATTACCAATCATTTTGAGTTTTTTTTCATGGCAAAAAATAGAACACGCTGAAAAAGTGTGGTATGCAATGATTAGTCTGATATCACCCGAGAGGAATGAGTGGATGGCACTGATGGCGATCACGCCGCATATTAGGGACCTGGAAAATTTCTTAAGCCACTCCCACCGGCGCAAATATCCCAATAAGACCACTATCATCTACGAGGGTGATAAGTGCGAAACCCTCTACTACATCATCACCGGTTCAGTATCCGTTGTCCTGGAAGACGAAGAAGGCAAGGAAGCAGTCATCGCCTACCTCAATCCCGGCGACTTCTTCGGTGAAATGGGCCTGTTCGAACATCACTAATCCCGCAGCGCCTGCGTGCGCACCAAGACCGAATGCGAATTGGCGGAAATTTCCTATGCCAACTTCAGCGATTACATGCGCCAGCATCCCGAAATTCTCTACACCATCGGCGAGCAGATGGCTCACCGCCTGCGCAGCACCACCAAGCGCGTTGCAGACCTCAGCTTCCTCGATGTCACCGGCCGTATCGCCAGTACGCTGCTGGAACTGAGCAAGGAGCCGGATGCCATGACCCATCCGGACGGTATGCAGATAAAAATAACCCGCCAGGAATTGGGCAGGATCGTAAATTGTTCGAGGGAAATGGCTGGTCGGGTTCTCAAGGATCTCGAAGAGCAGGGACTCATCGAAGTGCATGGAAAGACTATCGTCGTTTATGGAACACGTTAGTCAGCTGTAGCTTAAGCGTGATTTACTGCCCGGGTATCAGGTAAAAAGAATCAATCCCCAGACGATGCCCACCAGGACCAGGCTGATGAACACAGCAGCCGAGCCCAGGTCTTTCGCCAGTCCCGACAACTCGTGATGCTCATGGCCGATGCGATCGATGGCCGCCTCGATGCCGGAGTTGAGAATCTCCACTATCAGCACCAACAGGCAGACACCCACCAGCAGTGACTTTTCCACGCCGCTGTTGCCAAGCCAGAGTCCCAGTGGCACGAGTACCACGCAGCACAGTACCTCCTGGCGAAACGCTGCTTCATTTTTCCAGCAGCCGCTGAAACCACGCAGGGAGTTATAAAACGCGGAAACGACACGCTTGAATCCCGTTTCCCCCGGTTTAGCCATTGAAGAACAGTTCCTTGAGCTTTTCACCTGGCTCTTGCGCGCGCATAAAGGATTCACCGACCAGGAAACCGTAGACGCCATGATCCAGCATTTCTTCTACGTCCTCGCGGATATGGATGCCGCTCTCGGTGATGACGGCTGCGCCATCCGGTATGTGGGGTAGCAGTTCGTAGGTGACAGTAAGACTGGTCTTGAAGGTATGCAGGTCGCGGTTATTGATGCCGATGAGATCGGCATCAAGCAAGAGAGCCTGGTCCAGTTCCTTGCGGTTGTGCACTTCCACGAGGAAATCCATGCCGTATTCCCTCGCGCTGGCAGCTAATTCCTGCATACGCGCCGGCTCGAGGGCGGCCACGATCAGGAGGATGCAGTCTGCTCCGATAGCGCGGGATTCGGCCACCTGCCAGGGATCGATCATGAAGTCCTTGCGAATTACGGGCAGCCTGCAGGCATCACGGGCCTGCCTGAGGTATTCCTCATCACCCTGGAAGAAATCCTTGTCCGTAAGCACGGACAGGCAGGCCGCTCCGTTCTCGGCATAACTTTCAGCGATAGCGGCTGGCTCGAAATGTTCCCGAATCAGTCCCTTGCTCGGCGACGCCTTCTTGATTTCTGCGATCACCGCAGGGCGTTTATGACTGATGCGCTCAGTCAACGCATGAGTGAACCCGCGGCACTTGCCTGCTGTCCTGATCTGCTTTTCGAGGTCAGCCAGTGATGTCTTTGCCTGGCGCTCGGCGACTTCCTCCGCCTTGCGATCGAGAATCTTTTTGAGAATGGTGGCCTGGTTCATTGTCTTTAACTGCTTTGTCGTTTACTGCTTTGTCGGTTACTGCTTCTTGTTCAGGCGCTGGCGTCCAGGAAGTTTTTCAGCATCTGGTGGCCATGCTCGCTGAGAATGGACTCGGGGTGAAATTGTACGCCTTCAACGGCCAGCTTCCTGTGCCGCACGCCCATGATTTCCTCGATGCTGCCGTCGGCATTTTCCGTCCAGGCAGTTATCTCGAGGCAATCCGGCAGGCTGTCCTGTTCGATCACCAGGGAGTGGTAGCGGGTGGCGTTGAACGGGCTCGGCAGGTCTCTGAACACGCCCTCGCCCCTGTGGTGTATGGCAGAGATCTTGCCGTGCATGACGCGCTTGGCGCGGATGATCTTGCCACCGAAGGCCTCGCCGATGCTCTGGTGCCCCAGGCAGACGCCCAGGATCGGTATCTTGCCCGCAAACTCCCTTATGCTTGCCACGGAGATGCCCGCCTCGGCCGGCGTACAGGGACCGGGTGACAGGACGATCTGGTCCGGCTGCAAGGTGCTGATTTCATCCAGCGTGATTTCGTCGTTGCGAAACACGCGGATGTCCACACCCAGCTCACCGAAATACTGCACGAGGTTGTAGGTAAACGAATCGTAGTTGTCGATCATCAGCAGCATGGCTTACAACCCTTCCTCCGCGAGTTTCACCGCGTGGAACATGGCCCGGGCCTTGTTCATGGTTTCTTTCCATTCCAGAGCGGGCACTGAATCGGCAACGATGCCGGCGCCGGCCTGTATGTACAGTGTATTGTCCTTGATCACCGCGGTGCGGATGGCGATCGCCATGTCCATGTTGCCGTTCCATGACAGGTAGCCCATGGCGCCGCCGTAAACGCCGCGTTTCACCGGCTCGAATTCATCGATGATCTCCATCGCCCGCACCTTCGGCGCCCCGCTCAATGTGCCTACCGGCAGCGTGGCCTTGAGTACGTCCAGGGCGGTCCTGTCATCTGCCAGCTCGCTTTCCACGTTGGAAGCGATGTGCATGACATGGGAATAGCGTTCCACGAACATCTGTTTGGTGACGACAACAGAGCCCGTTTTCGACACGCGCCCGGAATCGTTGCGGGACAAATCGATGAGCATGAGATGCTCCGCTATTTCCTTTTCGTCAGCCAGCAGTTCCTGCTCCAGCGCGAGATCCTCTTCTTCCGTTCTGCCACGGCGGCGGGTGCCGGCCAACGGCCGCACGGTGACCTTGCCGTCTTCCACGCGCGCCAGTATCTCAGGCGATGCGCTGACGATATGAAAATCATCGAGGTCCATGAACACCATGTACGGTGACGGGTTGAGCTGGCGCAGTGCGCGATAGACATTGATGGCTTCGCCCGTGTACGGCAGGTTCATGCGCTGGGCCAGCACCACCTGCATAACGTCACCGGCCACGATGTAATCCTTGATCTTTTCCACCGCCTTCTCGAACGCCGCCTGGCCGAAGCTGGAGACGAAATCCTCCTCGCCGACGTCGCGGCCGCTCTTGCGGATTTCCAGCTTCAGCTGCGTATCCAGTTTTGCCTCGAGTTCATCCAGCCTGGCAATCGCGCCGGCGAAGGCATCCTTGTGCGAGGGATCGGCATACACCATCAGCATCATCTTGCCGCGCAAGTTGTCGAACACCACCACTTCCTCGGACAGCATCAGCAGGATATCCGGTGTGTTGACGTTGTCAGGCGGTGCAGAGTCGGCCACACGATGCTCGACGAAACGCACGGTGTCATAACCGAAGTAACCTACCAGCCCGCCGTTGAACCGGGGCAGTTCCTCGGGCTCCGCCACGCGAAAGCGCTGCTGGTAAGCCTCGATGAATTCGAACGGATCCGTTGTTTCCACAGACTCGGTCACCTTGCCATCGGTTTCAACAGTCAGGCTGCTACCGCTGACCTTCAGCAGGGTCCGGCACGGCAGGCCGATGATGGAATAGCGGCCCCATTTTTCGCCTCCCTGCACCGATTCCAGGAAATAACTGTAGGGGCCGCGCGCCAGTTTCAGGTAGGTACCCAGGGGCGTTTCGAGGTCGGCCAGGATCTCCCGGTAGACCGGGATACGGTTATAACCCTGGCGGGCAAGTTCGGCGTACTGCTCCGGAGACATTAACCGCCCAGTTCCTTGCGCATGGCGGCTACGGTGGCAGCATAGTCGGGGCTGCCGAAAATGGCGGAACCAGCCACGAACATGTCCGCCCCGGCACGGGCGATCTCGCCGATATTGTTCACACCGACGCCGCCGTCAACTTCCAGTCGGATGTCGAAACCGCTGTCGTCGATGAGCTTGCGCACCACTTTCAGCTTATCCAGGGTGGACGGAATGAAGGCCTGGCCGCCGAAGCCCGGGTTCACGGACATCAGCAGGATGATGTCCAGCTTGTCCATGACGTATTCGAGATAATCCACCGGGGTGGCGGGGTTGAGCACCAGCCCGGACTTGCAGCCCTGGTCACGCACCAGCTGCAGCGAACGGTCGACATGGTGGGTGGCTTCCGGGTGAAAGGTGATATAGGTAGCACCGGCTTTGGCGAATTCCACAATCAGGCTGTCGACCGGGGTCACCATCAGGTGCACATCGATGGGCGCCTTGATGCCTTTTTTCGCCATGTGCGCCGCCAGGGACTTGCACACCCCCGGGCCGATGGTCAGGTTGGGGACATAGTGGTTGTCCATGACATCGAAATGGACCACATCGGTGCCGGCGGCCAGCACGGCCTCCACTTCCTCGCCCAGGCGGGCAAAATCGGCGGAGAGAATGGACGGTGCGATCAGGTAGTTTTTTGCAGCCATGTGACCTTCCGGTTCAGGGTTGTGCTTCAGGGACTGTCCCGAGAGGCGCATTGTACCGGCTTTCCCGGCTTATGTCGTTGCACCGGGCACGGAATAGCGACCATAAAAAAGGGCATCTGGAGATGCCCTTTTTCGTGTCTGGTGCTGATGAACCGCTTACACCGGGGTCTTCCATCCATGGGGCTTGATTGCCAGCACAAAGCAGTTGATGTTGTTGAGGATTTTCTCGGCGGTATTGCCCATGAAGAAGCCCTTGATGCCGGAGCGGCCCACCGTACCCATCACCACGAGATCGATCCGGTTGTTCTTCACGAACTTCGGAATAGCGTCAGCCGGATGACCCTTGATCAGGTGCGTTTCAGAAGGCGTCAGGGCATATTCCTCGGCCAGCTCCTCGAGGTGCGCCTTTTCGGTATTGCGCATGTCCTTCATGATGCTGTCCATGGACTTGTAATAGGCATGCACTTCGGGCCGGTGCCGCAGGCGCTTCTCCATGGCGACGTCCCAGGAGTGCAATACATGCAGTTCGCCTTTTTCGATTTGCGCCATTTCGCTGGCCAGTTCCATGATGGTGCGGTCCATGTTTTTCTGCGTCTTGTCTTTGAGGCGCAGGTCAACACTGGCTAGGATCCTGGAATGACTGATCTTCTTGCGCTGATGTAAATCAACTTTAGCTCCTGCCATGAGTCTTGAAAAATTTTTTCGCAGCGAATCAGCCCCGGCGATTCTGCTGATCCTATTCGCAGTGCTGGCGATGCTGCTGAAAAATTCCGCCCTGTCAGATGCCTACAACCATTTCCTTGAGATGGAGATCGAGGTGCGAGCGGAAAACTTCGCCATCGAAAAACCCCTGTTGCTCTGGGTCAATGACGGGTTAATGGCCGTATTTTTCTTCCTGGTCGGCCTCGAGCTGAAAATGGAGATTTTTGACGGCCAGCTGCGCAACCCGGCCAATGTTGTCCTGCCGGTTGCAGGCGCCATCGGCGGCTTCCTCGTTCCCGCCGGTATTTACCTGCTGCTGAACTACACCAACCCGGTCGTCGCCAACGGCTGGGCTATTCCCACTGCCACTGACATCGCATTCACCCTGGGCATCCTGGCCCTGCTGGGCGACCGCGTCCCGGCTTCACTGAAACTCTTCCTGCTGACCCTGGCCATCGTGGACGACCTGTTCGGCATCATCGTGATCGCCGTGTTCTATACCTCCAAACTGTCACTGGCGACCCTGTCATTGGCCAGCGTGGGCTGGATCGGCATGGCAATCCTCAACCGCATGCGCATCACCCACATCGCCCCCTTCCTGCTCTGCGGGCTGTTCGTATGGGTGTGTTTTCTCAAGTCCGGCGTCCATGCCACACTGGCCGGTGTCATCAACGCCTTCTTCATTCCCATCCATATCGTACTTGAAGACGGCAAGGACCATGCCCACCTCAAGGAACTGGCGCATGACCTGCATCCTTACGTGTATTTCCTGGTGCTACCGATGTTCGCCTTCGTTAATGCCGGCGTCCTGTTGTCCGGACCCGATGCATCGATTCTCACCGGCCCGCTGCCGATGGGCATATTCCTGGGCTTGTTTCTCGGCAAGCAGGTAGGCATCTTCGGCGTATGCTGGCTGTTGATACAGTGCGGTGTCGCCAAATTGCCCCAGGGCAGTACCTGGAAACAATTTTACGGTGTGTCAGTACTGTGCGGGGTGGGATTCACCATGAGCCTGTTCATTGCTTCCCTGGCCTTCGAGGAGGGTGGTGACGTCTTCAATGGTGCCGCCAGGGCAGACCGCCTGGCCATACTGATGGCTTCCATATTTTCGGCGACTGTCGCATACCTGGTGCTGTATTTCTCCGGCACGCAAAAGGTCCGGGAAGAAAGCTCCGGTTAGTCGACATCTAGGCTGTCGCGTATGATCTGCCAGGCCTCTTCCTCGTCATCCACAAACTGGAATATGCCGACATCATCCGGGCTGATCATGCCCTCCTCGACCATCAGGTCGAAATTGACGGCCTTCTGCCAGTAGTTCCTGCCAAACAACAGCACCGGCAATGGTTTGATCTTGCCGGTCTGGATCAGGGTAAGCGTCTCGAACAGCTCATCAAATGTGCCGTACCCACCGGGAAAGATGACCAGCGCGCGGGCCCTGAGCATGAAATGCATCTTGCGCATGGCGAAGTAATGGAACTGGAAGCACAGCTCCGGGGTGATGTAGGGATTGGGAGTCTGCTCGTGAGGTAGCACGATGTTCAGGCCGATAGTTTCCGCCCCGGCCTCTCTGGCCCCGCGATTCGCCGCCTCCATGATGCCGGGTCCACCCCCGGTCACCACGTGCAGCTGCGGGCATTCCGAGCAACCGGAGCGTTCGCTGATCAAGTGGGCCAGGCGGCGCGCCTGTTCATAGTACGTGGCATGCCGGATATCCGCTTCCGCCCGTGCTAGCTGCTGTCGCAGATCATTGTCATTTGACGCATCAGCCATCGCCTCATTAAGCGCCTCCCTGCTCCGCATGGCTGTTTCCATGTCACAGGTGCGGGCGCTACCGAAAATGACCACGGTATGCTCGACGCCATGCTCCTGCAACAGCAGCTCCGGTTTCGACAGTTCCAGTAAAAACCGGACCGGTCGCATATCATCACGGAGCAGGAAGTCGATGTCGTCGTAAGCCAGCTTGTAGGCCGGCGAACTGATCTGCTCCTGCGCTATTTCGCTGCGCTCAATACGTGCATGGCGCCTGTCGTCGGCTGCTGAATGGAACAGGTGACCGGGGTTTTTGCGATTGGACATGACTGTAGCCTTGGGAGTCACTGTTATTTTCCTGCGTCATCATACATGATTCACAGTTAGGGAAGACATTTTGGGGGACCCATGACATGTGCCGTTTTCTCGCCTACAGCGGCCCACCCACGCTGATGCAGGACCTGCTGCTGGACAGCAGCTACTCCCTGGTGCGGCAGAGCCGCCATGCGCGCATGCGCTTCGAACCGGTCAACGGCGACGGCTTCGGTGTCGGCTGGTATCCGGCACACGACGATGCCGAACCTGGGACTTTCGTCAGCATTGAGCCGGCCTGGAGCAACCGCAACCTGCGCCAGCTCGCCGCGAAGATCCCGACCCGGCATTTCTTTGCCCATGTGCGTGATGCGACTCCGGGCATGCCGGTGTCCCAGGCAAACTGCCACCCGTTCCAGTGCGATGAATGGCTGTGGATGCACAACGGCTTTCTTGGCCAGTTCGACAGATGCCGGCGCAGCTTCCTGGCGGCGCTTTCCGATGACGCGTTCAGCATGATCCGCGGCAACACCGACTCTGAGCATGCCTTTGCCCTGTTCCTGGATGAAATCGGCCATGATGACAAAGGCCGCATAGTCTCAGCAGATGCCACCTGCATGCTTGCCGCCCTGAGCAACACACTTAGGGGTGTCGAGGCTATTCGGAGGGACGCCGGCTGTGATACCGAGGCACACATGAATTTTGCGGTAACCAATGGCAGGACATCACTGTTCACGCGTTACAGCTCTCATACCGACAGCCAGCCGCCCACACTTTTCTACCACTGCGAGAATGCCACCTGCATCATTGCGTCGGAGCCACTGTCGGAATCGGCAAGCTGGACGCCAGTGGATGCCGGCCAGGTGCTTGTACTGGAGGAAGGCAGGCCCCTGGACGTCCGCAGCCTGGATATCTGACGACTTACTGCCGGAAAAGCAGCATATAAAATTTATGAACTCTAACGCCGATGCCGAGCAGCATGGCACTGAATCCGATCAGGGTTATGGCTATCGTGTCAATATTGAGCAGGAATTCTTCTGACAAACCGCCAGGCATCGGCTCAGCTCCCCTGTTGTTCACGCAGCAGCTTATCCAGTTCCTGCAGCCGTTCCGGTGTGCCGATATCGAACCACTGCCCTGCAAAGTATTCCCCGCTCACCGTGCCCTCCGCCATGGCCTGCTTCAACAGGGGTACCAGCGGGCGCTTGCCCGGTGCAATACCGGCAAATAGCGAAGGGTGGTATACCGCGATGCCGCTGTAAGTGAGCTTTGTTTCGCCGTCCCTTGCTTCCCTGACCCTGCCTGCCTCAAGGACAAAATCACCTTCAGGGTGGTGTGCAGGATTGTCCACCAGTACGAGATGCGCCTGTATCTCGTTGCCATCGATGGGGCTCAGGCTTCCAAACGGAAAATCGGTCCAGATGTCGGCATTGATGCTGGCAAAGGATGCCGCGCCTTCACCCTCGGCCAGGAAAGGCAATGCCTGGATGATGCCGCCGGCGGTTTCCAGGGGCTCGCCCTCCCGCGACCAGGTGATGGCAACCCCGAGAGCGGAGCCATCGCCAAGCGCCGCCTCCACCTGCTCGCCCAGCCAGGCGTGATTGACAACCAGGTCGGTAAAACCGGCGGCAGCCAGCTTCGCAACCTGGTGGTGGATCAGTGACCTGCCACCTGCCTCAAGCAGGGGCTTGGGCGTCGACAGTGTCAGGGGCAGCATGCGCTCCCCCTTACCGGCCGCCAGCACCATGGCTTTCATGGCTGCTTTACCCCGCTCAAGGCTGCGCCCGGTTCATGATGTTTTTCAGGCGCGTCCACAATAACGGGTAGATGTGCTGCTCGAACCAGCGGGCCAGGTCATACATGTCCGGATAATCGCCGAGCACTTCCTTGACGTACGCCAGCGTGCGCGGAATATCAGCCAGGTACCCCGGTTTGCCGTCGCGCAGATAGAGTCGCGAGAAAATCCCGGTGGCCTTCAGGTGCCGCTGTACACCCATGAGGTCGAAGCTGCGCAGGAATTGCGCTTCTTCGAAGTCGTCGATAATTCCGGCAGTCTGCGCCATGTTGGCATACTGAAGGGCCCAGTCGCGGATCATGGACTGCGGCCAGCTGATGTAGCAATCCTTGATGAGCGAGACCAGGTCGTAGGTAAACGGGCCAATGACTGCATCCTGGAAATCCAGGACGCCCAGATTGCCGTCCTCCCGGAACATCAGGTTGCGTGAATGGTAATCCCGGTGCACGCACACCTGCGGCTGCGCCTGGGCGGCATCGATGAGCACACCGAAATAATGATCGAGCAGGCCTTCCTCCGCCTTGGACAGGCTGAGTTCCATGATGCCCCCGCAAAACCATTCCCGGAAAAGTTCCAGCTCACGCATCAGCAGGCCGCCGTCATAGGGAGGCAGCAGGATATCGCTGCCTTCACGAATCGACTGGATCCTGGTCAGGATGTCGAAAGCATGGTTGTAGATGTCGTGAACCTCGGCAAAGTGCTCTTGTTTCTTCAGCTCCTGCAGCCGGGTATTGAGCAGGGTATCGCCCAGGAAGGACAGGCACATAAAACCCTTCGCATAGTCCACTCCGTGTACATGCGGGACATTAACGCCAGCCGCTTCGAATTTCTCAGCGATTTGCACGAAAGCATGGCAGTCTTCCTTGTCGGGCGGGGCATCCACCAGCACGTAGGTGGTGTCACCGGGACGGACGGTAAAGTAGCGGCGAAAGCTGGCGTCGCCGCTCAGGGGTACAATCCTGGGTTGAGTGGCAGTCTCGCCAAGATCAGAAAGGAGTCCGGTAAACCAGGTTTGGAGTTCTGTCTGTCTTCTCTGCAATACTGCTTTATCTAATTTGGGAGAAGCCATCGATCAAGCTTAACCTTTGCTGGTTGAGTTGCCTGTAACCCGGACAGCTTGTTTAGCCGGGCCATAAAAACTAGAATCTTTCGATGCCCAGCATTATGCCTTTACATAGGGGGATTTAGAAGTGATCCCCAGGTTCCCCTCTTCCGTCAAACCCACGAAACACCTCATCTTGATCAGCCTGGCTCTTAGCCAGGGACTCGCAGCACAGCCCGCTTTGCTGCAGGCCAGCGACATCGACTGGGTTAGTTACGACAACCTGAGTGCCGAGCAGCGCGCACAGCTAGCGGACAATTGCTGCGGCATGTATGTGGCACCGGAATTACCTGCACTCGAAGGAGTGCCCGGTTCCGCCAGCCTTGTTGCCGATTCCCTGGAAGTGGCTGACGGTGATCGCGTCATTCTCGAAGGCGACATCCACATCCGGCAGGAAGACATTTACCTGCGCGCGGATACCGGCACCTACGATTACGACACGGGAGACGCAGATCTCGATGGCAACATCCAGATTCGCATGACCGGTATGCTGCTGGTTGGCACGGATGGACAGGTGGAGAATGCCGGTGAACGCACCAGCATCAACAACGCCAGTTACGTCCTGCACGAGGACAATATTCGTGGCACGGCGGAGGTCATTGTCTATACCGATGCCGAGGGTATCATCACCATCGACAATGGCGCCTTTACCCGTTGCGAGCCCGGCAACAACTCGTGGGTGATAGAAGGCAACTCCATCACCCTTAACCAGGTCACCGGTCGGGGTGTGGCGCGCGACGTCAAACTGCGCCTGGGCAACACGCCGGTGCTGTACCTGCCGGTCATCACGTTCCCGATCAATGACGAACGCGCCACCGGCTTCCTCGCCCCCACCATCGGCTCTACCCGGCACGGCGGCCTGGATGTTGCCACTCCCCTGTACCTGAACCTGGCGCCGAATTACGACGCAACCATCACGCCGCGCCTCATGACAGACCGCGGGGTCATGCTGGGCATGGAAGGTCGCTACCGCAGCCGACGCTCGATGAACATGCTGCAGATGAGCTTTCTGCCCGGCGACAACCAGTACGATGCCGCGGAACTGCTGCTGCCGGATCCCGAGTCACCCCCGGTGGAAGACCGCTGGCAGATCAACATAGACCACACCAGCCGTTTTGCCCGCAACTGGCGCGGACTGGTCGATTATGCCGGTGTCAGCGACGAGGATTACTTTCAGGACCTGGGCAATACCGGCCTGTACACCACGACGCAGAGCTACCTGCGCCGCACCGGTGGGGTGGAGTACCGCAACAATGACTGGCGCTTCCGGTTCCAGGCGCTGAGCTACCAGATCATCGACCCGGCAATCCCGGAAAGCAGCGAGCCGTACAAGCGCCTGCCGCGCATCAACCTGGACGGCAGTTTCAGCAACGAATTCGGCCTCGATTACGGCATTCGTACGGAGTACGTCAATTTCGACCGTGACCTGAACCCGCTGAACCTGACGGCCAGGCAACTGGCGGAAGGCGCCATGGTCACCGGTGAGCGCCTGACCATCGAACCGGAAGTCAGCTACCCCTGGTCCAGCCCCGGAGCCTTTGTCACCCCCCAGATGAAATACAAGTATGCCTCCTATGATCTCGAAGATCCCACCAATGTGTTCACCGATGCCCCCTCCCGCGGCGTGTTCGTCGGCAGCATCGACAGCGGCCTGATCTTCGAGCGGGACACCGAATTCGCGGACACCCCGCTGATCCAGACCCTCGAACCGAGGCTGTACTACCTGTACAACGAATACGAGGACCAGAGTGACATCCCGGTATTCGACAGCTCCGACATGACCTTCAGTTTCAGCCAGTTGTTCCGCGAGGACCGCTTCAGCGGCAAGGACCGGGTCGGAGACACCAACCAGCTCACCCTGGCCCTCAGCACCAGGCTCCTGGACGAGCGCGGCCGGGAAAAGGCCAGCGCCAGCATCGGCCAGATCCGGTATTTCAGTGACCGGCGCGTCACCCTGGACAACAGGCCGGGCGTATCCGAGCGCCAAAGCGGCTCCGCCGTAGCATCGGAAATGACCTGGCGATTCTCGGATAACTGGCGCGTTAACTCCTACCTGGAATGGGACACCAGCGAGAACAACCTCGAGGTCGGCAATTTTCAATTCCGCTATCAATCTGATATAAATCACATCCTCAATTTCAGCTACCGGTACCGTGACGTAAACGGAAACCCGGTCAACGCGGCTGGATTTGACCGCCGCATCAGGCAGGCTGACATGTCCGGCATCTGGCCTGTATCGCAGAACTTGAGCCTGATCGGACGCTGGAATTACGACCTTGCCAACGACCGCAACCTGGAAAGCATTGCCGGGCTTGAATTCAACAACTGCTGTTATACGGTTCGCGTCGTCGCCAGGCAATGGATCGATAACGACGCCCTGTTCCATGGCAACGTGGACGACAACACCGGTGTCTTCCTGCAGTTTGAACTAAAAGGTTTCGGCAGCGTCTTAGGTGGTAATGTCAGCGGCATCCTGAACAACGGCATCAGCGGTTACAGAGAACGGGAATATGTACAGTAATAAAGCAGCAAGCAGGTTTCACGATACTGGCAGGACAGCGCTTCGTCTGTTGCTGGTACTGCTGTCCATTGCCAGCAGTATTGTCTTTGCCCAGCAGCCGCTTACCCTGGACCGCATTATCGCGATTGCCGATGACGACGTTGTCCTGAAAAGCGAATTCGACATGCGCTGGGAGTCCATCCAGGCCCAGCTTGCCAGTATCCAGGGTCCCCGCCCTGACGAAACCGTGCTGAAAAAACAGCTGCTTGACCAGCTCATCATCGAAAACCTGCAGATGCAGATGGCAACCCGGGCAGGCGTGCGTGTCGATGATAACCAGCTCAACTCCGCGCTGAACGGCATTGCCCAGCAAAACAACATGACCTTCGAGCAGTTCCGCCAGCTGCTGGAATCGCAGGGCGTCTACAACACCACGCGAGAGCAACTGCGCCGCGATATCATCATGCAGCAGCTGCAGACCGGTGCCGTCAACAACCGCATCGATATCACCCGCCAGGAAGTTGAAAATTTCCTGCGTTCGGAAGCCGGCCAGGCAGACATCGCCCCGGAATACCGCATCACCCAGCTAATGATCGAGCATGCCGACGGCGCCGAGGGCTCCAGGCGCGAGGAACTGGCAGATTTCCTGTACGAACAGATGCGCCAGGGCGCCGAGATCGAGCAGTTCATCGCCGCCGGGCAGGTCAGCGGTATCCCGGTCCGCGGCAGCGACCTCGGGTTCCGGAAAACGGAAGAAATGCCATCCATCTTCCAGGAAGTGGCACCACAGCTGACCCTTGGCGAGATAAGTGCTCCGTTTCGCAGTGAGAGCGGCTGGCATATCGTCCAGCTCAAGGACTTGCGCGGCGGCGCCAACCTGGAAATCCAGCAGTACCACGTCCGTCACATTCAGATCGAACCCAACGAAATTCGTACCGAAAGCCAGGCCGAAGACCTGATCCACGACCTTTACCGGCGCATCCAGGAAGGCGAGGACCTCAGTGACCTGGCGCGTCAGAACACCGACGATGAAAGCTCCATGGTGTCCGGCGGCGACCTCGACTGGATCACTTTCGGCCAGCTGCCGCCCGATTTCCTCGCTGTCGTGCAGGATCTCGACATCGGCGAGATGAGCGAGCCCGTCCACCTGCAAAGCGGTTGGCACATCATCGAGCTACTCGAGAAACGTATGCAGGACGTTACCCAGGAAAACATGCGTTACCAGGCGGAGCAGATCCTGCGCCAGCGCAAATTCGAAAACGAGCTGGAAAACTGGCTCACCGAAATGCGCGATACCGCCTACATCGATATCAAGATAGAACCCGAGAACCTCTGATTGGCGCCTTTGCAGCCACAACAGTGGTGAAACAAACAGTGCTAACAGGCCCTAACCCACCTCTTCTTGCTGTAACACCCGGTGAACCCGCCGGCATTGGTCCCGACCTTTGCCTGGCGCTGGCAGCTGCACAGCCCGAACTGACTGACTCCCTTGTCATTATCGCGGACCCGTCCCTGTTAGCCGAGCGTGCGGCAATGCTTGGCCTGGAAGTAGCAATCACCGAGTACACAGGTACGGGGATGACTCCGGACACCCTCAACGTTTTGCCCGTCGCACTCAAATCCCACTGCTATGCCGGGCAACTGGATACCACCAACAGCACCTACGTACTCGAGACACTGGATACCGCCGTGGCGGGATGCCTGGCGGGAGAATTCGGTGGGCTTGTCACCGGGCCAGTGCAGAAAAGCGTTATCAACAATGCCGGCATCCCTTTTTCAGGCCACACCGAATACCTGGCACAACTCTGCCAGTGCGACCACGTGGTCATGATGCTGGCAACCGAGGGTCTGCGCGTGGCCCTGGCTACCACCCATTTGCCACTTACGGCAGTACCCGGCGCGATCACCAGGCCCCTGCTCCTGCATATCATCAGGATTCTCGAACAGGACCTGCGGGAAAAATTCGGCATCGCGGCCCCGCGCATCGTGGTTGCCGGCCTCAATCCCCATGCCGGGGAAGGCGGCCACCTGGGCCGTGAAGAGCAGGACATCATCATCCCGGTGCTGGAGCAGTGCCGCCAGCAGGGTATGGACCTGGTCGGTCCATTGCCCGCCGACACCCTGTTCACGCCGAAACATCTCGACGGGGCAGATGCGGTGCTGGCCATGTATCACGACCAGGGCC
>JALRBG010000085.1 GCA_023257855.1 Pseudomonadales bacterium
TGTCAGGTGGTGCTCCACCAGCCAGCCGACAAGCGCGGTATCCCATTTGCCCAGGTGATGGCGCCGGCAGAACAGTTCCGCGTCGCGCTTGCCAAGTTTGGAGTGATCCCCGCCACGGCCCTTGGCAATATCGTGGTAAAGCCCTGCTATATAAAGCAGTTCGATTTTCGGCAGACGGTGGAACAGCTGGGCAGCGATCGGAAATTTCTCGGCGGCTTCCGGATGGCGGAAGCGTCGCATGTTCTCCATAACTTGCAGCGTATGGTCGTCGACCGTGTAGACATGGAAGAGGTCATACTGCATTTGTCCCACGATGCGTCCGAATTCCGGCAGGTAGGCGGACAGGACGCCGTAGCGTTTCATCTGCCGCAGGCGCCCGACCATGTAATGGGGAGAGCGCAGCAGCTCCATGAACATGGAGATGTTGCGCAGGTCGCGCCGGTACTCGTTGTCGATGAGATCCTTGCTGTTGCGAATGAGGCGGATGGTTGACGCGCGAATGCCCTCGATGGACAGGTCCTGTGCGAATAAAACGAAAATCTCGATCAGGGCGAACGGCGTGCGTTCGAAAACCTTGCTGTTTTTTACCTCGAGATAGTTGTTGCGCACCTGGAAACGGTTGTTGATCGAGCGAATCTTCGCCCGTTCCTTGGAGCGTATGATTTCCTCGTCAAACAGCTGCAGCAGGACGTCATTGAGTTCGCGCAGGTTGAGTACGACCTGGTAGTACTCCTTCATCAGCTTTTCGATGCCCAGGCTTTTCTGGTCGTCCTTGTAGCCGAGCAGTTCCGCCAGCTTATGCTGGTGTTCGAACATCAGGCGGTCCTGGCGGCGGCCGCTGAGCATGTGCAGGCCGTAGCGAATGGTCCAGAGGAAATTGCGGCCCTTGACCAGATCCTTGTGCTCGCCTTTCTCGAGGAAATTGCGTTCCAGGAGGTCGCTGAAGTCGGAGGCGCCGAAGTGCCGCTTCGAAATCCAGCCGATGGTCTGGATATCGCGCAGCCCCCCCGGGGCTTCCTTCAGGTTGGGTTCCAGCGCCGACTCGATATCGTCATGTTTGCCGTGTCGCGCAATCTGCTCGCGAACCTTGGCTTCGTAGAACTGTTTTGGTTTCCAGACCTTCTTCTTGTCGATCTGGGACATGACCGTCTGCAGCAGTTCCTCGTTGCCGTACAGTGTGCGGGACTCGATGAGGGCGGTTGCCACCGTGATGTCGCGGGCTGCTTCCTGCTGGTTTTCCTTGATGGAGCGAACACTCTGGCCAATCTCCAGGTTGATGTCCCAGAGGAAGGTCAGGAATTTTTCGATGTCGTCCTTGTACCTGGTCTTGTTGTTTTTCGCCAGCAGGATCTGGATATCGATATCGGAGTAGGGATGCAGTTCACCCCGGCCGTAACCGCCGACGGCAATCAGGCTTATGTCGTTTGCGCCTTTCCAGCTGTAGGATTCCCATGCCGTGATTAGAAGCTGGTCGACGAACCAGGTCTGGTCCTGGATGATCCGCTCTATGTCCTCTTGCTGGATGAAGCGCTCGTCGAGGATCTGGCGTGCCTGCTTGACGGCATCACGGTAGCAGGTGATAGGGGAGTGGCTGGCCGCCAGGTTCGCCCGGAAGGCGTCGGCGTCGAAAAGTTTCTTGTGTGCGCGTACTACCGATGCCGATGACATAGAGGTCAACTGAAGGGCTCTTCAGTCCGGCGGGTCAGGACTTCGACGCCGTCGGAGGTGACCGCCAGGGTATGTTCCCATTGTGCGGACAGGCGGCGGTCGCGGGTAGTAACGGTCCAGCCGTCCTTGCGTGACAGTTTCGTGTGGCGCGTACCTGCATTGATCATCGGCTCGATGGTAAAGGTCATGCCTTCCTGCAGTCTCATGCCCGTGCCGGGGATGCCATAATGCAGCACCTGCGGCTCCTCGTGGAAAATGCGCCCGATGCCATGGCCGCAGTATTCCCTCACTACCGAGTAGTGATTGGCTTCCGCGTATTGCTGGATGGCGCTGCCGATGTCGCCGAGCGTGGTGCCCGGGCGCACGAGTTCAATGCCCTTGTAGAGGCATTCATGGGCTATCTGTACCAGTTTGCGGGCATGTGGCGCGACATCTCCGATCAGGAACATCTTGCTGGTATCGCCGTGGAAGCCATCCTTGATCACGGTGATGTCGATGTTCACGATATCGCCTTTCTTCAGGATGGTCTGGTCACTGGGGATGCCGTGGCAGATCACGTGGTTGGGCGAAGTGCAGATGGATTTCGGAAAGCCGTTGTAATTGAGTGGGGCGGGGATGGCATCCAGCTCGTTGACGATATAGTCATGGCAAATCCTGTCCAGTTCGCCCGTGCTCACGCCGGGTACGACATGGGGTTCGATCATTTCCAGGACTCGGGCGGCAAGGTTGCCGGCCACGCGCATTTTGGCAATCTCGTCGGGGGTCTTGATGGTTACGGCCATGGGAGTCTGCGGTATCAGGAGGTCTGCGATAAAAAAGGCGCTATTTTATGGCAACTGGAAACACAAAGATATGAAGTGCCCTAACTGCCCGTAAACCATAGGATATCTTTAAGTTGAGCTGCCTTTGTGGTATAAAGCTGCCCGTTTTCGCCCCGTCGGGCAAAACGGGGGGCAGGCAAAGCCTGCTAAACCTACTTAACTTAAAACGTCGCACATACATCAGCACTTCGGGCTGGGTGCCATAAATCTGTTATATATCAACAGGTTGCAGGTTTGACTCGAAGGATGTGTGGAGGCTTAACCCAGGGACATATTATGACCTCTGTAAACATGAAAGACATGTTGCAGGCCGGTGTGCATTTCGGACACCAGTGCCGCTACTGGAACCCCAAGATGAATCAGTACATTTTCGGGGCTCGCAATAAAATCCATATCATCAATCTCGAGCATACCCTGCCGGCACTGACCCAGGCCATGGAGCAGGTGCGCCACATGGCCGAGCGCAAGCAGAAAGTCCTGTTCGTTGGCACCAAGCGCGCAGCAAGCAAGATCATCAAGGACGAAGCAACACGTGCTTCCATGCCTTACGTCGACCAGCGCTGGCTGGGCGGCATGCTGACCAACTATAAAACCATCCGCGCCTCTATCAAGAAGCTGAAAGACCTGGAAACCCAGGCAACCGACGGCACCTTTGCCAAGCTGACAAAGAAAGAGGGCCTGATGCGCACCCGCGAACAGGAAAAGCTGGAAAAAAGCATCGGTGGTATCAAGGACATGGGTGGACTGCCTGATGCCCTGTTCGTGATCGACGTGGATCACGAGCGCATTGCCGTGACTGAAGCCAACAAGCTGGGCATTCCGGTAATCGGCATCGTCGACACCAACAGTGATCCCGATGGTGTGGACGTGGTTATCCCCGGCAACGACGACGCCATTCGCGCCATCAAGCTGTATGTATCCGCCATGGCAGATGCCTGCGTGGATGGTCACGGCAAGGCCAGGCAGAACGAAGAGTCCCGCAAAGGTGAATTCGTCGAAATCAATGACGAGAAAGACGAATCCGACGTCAAGATCAAGGTGAAGGCCAAGGCAAAAGCTAAGGTTGAAGCCGCCCCGGAAGCGCCCGCCGATGACACCGCAGAAGCAGCAAGCGCCCCTGCGGAAGCAAAGGCAGAAGTAAAGGCAGAAGCGAAAGAAGATAAAGCCGAGGCCATGGAAAAAGCCGCTCCCAAAGCCAAGGCCGCTCCCAAGGCCAAGGCAAAAGCCAAGGCTGCACCCAAGGCCAAAGCAAAGGCCAAAGCAAAGGCAAAAGCCGAGTAAGCACCGTGGTTCGACTTGCCGGCAGGCTCCAGCCTGCCGGCCGCCGGGTTAAATCCAGAATATAGGGAGGCCAGTCATGGCAGAAATTACAACTTCACTAGTCAAAGAATTGAGAGAGCGCACAGGCCTGGGCATGATGGACTGCAAAAAGGCCCTGCAGGCTGCTGATGGCGATATTGAAAAAGCCATCGAGGACCTGCGCAAGGAGAGCGGCCTGAAAGCGGCCAAGAAAGCTGGCAGGACCGCTGCTGAAGGTTTGGTGCTGACCAAGATTGCCGAAGACGGCAGCTTTGGTGTCATCGTGGAAGTGAATTCCGAAACAGACTTCGCCGCCAAGGATGAGAACTTTACCGATTTCGCCGGTTTTGTCCTGGACACAGTTTTCTCCAAGAAAGAAACCGATATCGATGCGCTGCTGGCCGCAGGCCTCGAACAGACACGCCAGGAACTGGTGCAGAAAATCGGTGAGAACATCACGGTTCGTCGTGCTGCCATGACAGGTGGTGAAGGTGCTACCGTAGGATCCTACGTTCATTCCAACAGCAAGATTGCCGTGCTGGTTGCACTTCGCGGCGGTGACGAAGACCTTGCCAGGGATGTCGCCATGCATGTGGCTGCGGTAAACCCGCTGGTCGTGAAGGCCGAGGATGTGCCTGCCGATGTGTTGAGCAAGGAGAGCGAAATCTACACTGCCCAGGCTGCCGAAAGCGGCAAGCCGGCCGACATCGTCGAAAAGATGGTGAGCGGCCGCCTGCGCAAATTCGTTGAGGAAGTCAGCCTGATGGAGCAGGCTTTCGTGAAGGATCCCGACGTGAAGATCGGCAAGCTTGTCCAAGATGCCGGTGCCGAGATACTGGCCTTCACCCGCTTCGAAGTTGGCGAAGGTATCGAGAAAAAGACCGAAAACTTTGCTGAAGAAGTGGCTGCTCAGCTCAAAGGTGGCGCTTAAGCAACGTAATCCAGTCTGACCATAAGGGCTTCAATCAATGGCAACAAAAATCCGCAAGTACGACAGGATTCTGCTGAAACTGAGTGGTGAAGCCCTTACCGGTAATGCTGATTTCGGTATCGACCCGAAAGTGCTCGATCGCATGGCAGCCGAAATCGGCCAGCTGGTCGAGATCGGCGTCCAGGTCGGCCTGGTCATCGGCGGCGGCAACCTGTTCAGGGGGGCCGCCCTGCACGAGGCCGGCATGGAAAGGGTGACCGGTGACCACATGGGCATGCTGGCCACGGTGATGAACGCCCTGGCCATGCGTGATGCTCTGGAGCGAGCCAACATTCCCACCCGTGTAATGTCTGCGATACCCATGAGTGGCGTCGTCGAACATTACGACCGTCGTACCGCCATTCGCCACCTCAAGGACGGCGACGTGGTGATATTTTCTGCCGGCACTGGAAACCCGTTTTTCACGACCGATTCCTCCGCCTGCCTGCGCGGTATCGAAATCGATGCTGACCTGGTGTTGAAGGCTACCAAGGTGGATGGCGTGTATTCGGCCGACCCCATCAAGAATCCGGATGCCGAAAAATTCGACCGCCTTACCTTTGACGAGGTCCTGGACAAGAAACTGGGTGTCATGGATCTCACCGCCATCTGCCTGAGCAGGGATCATAATCTGCCGGTGCGCGTGTTCGATATGAACAAGGAAGAAGCCCTGTTCAATATCATCGTCGGCAAGGACGAAGGCACTCTTATAGAAAGAGGAGACTGATAATGATTGATGAAATAATCAAAGATGCGCGCGAGCGCATGGACAAAAGCCTGCACAGCCTGGAGTCCGCTTTCAACAAGATCAGGACAGGCCGCGCCCATCCGGGAATTCTGGACAGCGTCATGGTGCCATACTACGGAACGGATACGCCCATCCAGCAGATGGCCAACGTGACCATCGAGGATGCGCGGACCATCGCGGTGTCTCCCTGGGAAAAGAAGCTGCTTCCGGAGATCGAGAAGGCCATTCTCAAGTCAGACCTGGGCCTGAACCCGTCCAACAATGGCGACGTTATCCGCATTCCGATGCCGGCATTGACCGAGGAAACACGCAAGGAATACACCAAGCAGGCCAAGCAGGAAGCTGAAAATGCCCGCATAGCCATCCGCAACATCCGCCGCGATGCCAACAGCCACACCAAGGACCTGCTCAAGGAAAAGGAAATTTCCGAGGACGAAGAGCGCAGGGCAGAGCAGTCTATCCAGAAACTGACAGACAGTTTCATCGAGAAGGTCGACGCCAAGTTCGCTGAAAAGGAATCGGATCTGTTGACGATCTGATTCAGCGGACACTCTTCCTTATATGTCCCCCGCCAACCGAACTGCAGACAAGGCCGATCAGCACAGGAAACAAAACCTTCCGCGCCACGTTGCAGTGATCATGGACGGGAACAACCGCTGGTCCAGGCAGCAGAACAGGAGTGGTATTTCCGGTCATCGGGCTGGTGCGGTTGCTGCCAGGAACCTGGTTGGCCTGTGCCTGGAAAAGCAGATAGAAGTCCTGACCCTGTTCGTGTTCAGCAGTGAAAACTGGCTGCGCCCCAAGCGGGAAGTGAGCAGCCTGATGGCATTGTTCCTGAACGTGCTGCAGAGAAATGAAATCGCCAAGCTGCACAAGCAGAACATTAAGATAAGATTCATCGGCAGCCGGGAACATTTTGCATCCAAGCTCCTGGACCTGATGGATGCCGCGGTAAAACTGACCATGAACAACACCGGCATGACGGTCGTTGTTGCGGCTGATTATGGCGGTCAATGGGATATCACCAATGCGGCCCGCGAGATCGCCCGCGAAGTGGCTGCCGGCAGACTCGACCCGGAAGCGGTTGACGAGGAGGTCGTTCAGCAGCACATCGCCATTGGCGACCTGCCGATGCCTGACCTGTGCATTCGCACCGGCGGCGAACAGCGTGTCAGCAATTTCCTGTTGTGGCAGTTCGCCTACTCGGAATTCTATTTCACCGAAACCTTCTGGCCAGACTTCGGGGAAAAAGAACTTGATGCGGCGCTCGCGGATTACGCCGGCCGCCAGCGCCGCTTTGGCAAGGTCAGTGACCAGGTGGAGTCGGACTGAACATGCTGCTGCAGCGCGTGATCACGGCTTTCATCCTGTTATTCGTTCTGCTGGGCGCAGTCTTCCTGCTGCCGCCAACCCAGTTTGCCCTTTTCATAGCCCTGGTTATCGGAGTCGCCATCTGGGAATGGTCGATGCTGGCCATGCTCAAGACCGGCCCGGGAAGGGCAATTTATACCGTCATACTCATCGGCCTGATTGCACTGATAACCCATGCCCCTGTACCACTACAGGGGCTGCTGCTGGCAGTTGCCGCATTCTGGCTGGCAGCGCTGGTTCTGATATGCAGGTACCCCGCGGGCAAGTCCATCTGGGCAAATCGCCCTGTTCTCTTTGTGATTGGATTGCTGCTGTTCCTGCCGGGTTGGCTGGCACTCGTCTATCTGCGGGAACAGCAATTTTACGCTTTCCATGTCCTGTTCCTGTTCTCATTGGTGGCTGCCGCGGATATCGGCGCCTATTTCGCCGGCAGGGCATTCGGCAGGCACAAATTGTCGCCCCGCGTCAGTCCCAACAAGACCTGGGAAGGGTTCTTCGGCGGTCTTGCAGCCTGCTGCAGCATGATGCTGATAGCTGTCTTTGTGTTTGTGTCGCAGCAGTACGAACTTGGTTTGCAGGACTGGCTGAAGTTACTGGTGGCCGCGATACTGATTGCCGCATCCAGTGTGGTTGGTGATCTTTTCGAGAGCATGGTCAAGCGCTACCGTGATGTGAAGGACAGCGGAACGATCCTGCCCGGACACGGCGGCATGCTCGATCGTATCGATGGCATTACCGCAGCCGCGCCTGTTTACGCGTTGCTCCTGATGCAGATGCAGCAGGATTTCCTGTGACAGCCGTGCAGTCAATTACCATTCTCGGTTCCACTGGCTCCATCGGTGCCAGCACGCTTGACGTGATTGCGCGCAATGCCGGGCGTTTCCGGGTATTCGCGTTGACAGCGAACAATAATGTCGACCAGCTGGCAAAGCAGTGCCGCCGGTTTTCGCCAAAATTTGCTGTCATGCAGGATGCTGAGGCGGCTGCCAGGCTGAAGTCATCCCTTGCAGATACCGATACCCGGGTTCTTGCCGGTAGCGATGGGCTGGAGGAAGTCGCCACCCACGAGGAAGTAGACTGCGTCATGGCCGCTATCGTCGGCGGCATAGGGCTGGCACCAACCTATGCCGCGGTACGCGCCGGCAAAAAAGTACTGCTGGCGAACAAGGAAGCCCTGGTGATGGCCGGCAGCCTGTTCATGCAGGCTGTTGCAGAATCCGGCTGCGTCCTGCTGCCAATCGACAGTGAGCACAATGCCATGTTCCAGTGCCTGCCCGTCAATGCCGTGGGGCGTTTCGAGAATGAAGACGGTGGCGGATTTGCCCGCATCGTGCTCACCGGTTCAGGCGGCCCGTTCCTGCACACGGACCCTGCCAGGCTTGCCGAGGTGACACCCGCGCAGGCCTGCGCTCACCCGAACTGGCAAATGGGCCAGAAGATATCCGTGGATTCCGCCACCATGGTCAACAAGGCGCTGGAGCTGATCGAGGCCTGCTTCCTGTTCGGCCTGCCGGAGTCGGCCATCGAGATCATGATTCACCCGCAAAGCATCGTGCACTCCATGGTGCAATACTGCGATGGATCGGTGCTTGCCCAGATGGGTAATCCCGATATGCGCACGCCGATTTCCTACTGCCTGGCATGGCCCGAACGCATCGATGCCGGCGTGCCTGCACTGGACCTGGCAACCATCGCCCGGCTGGATTTCCATGTGCCGGACCTGGCCCGTTTCCCGTGTTTGAAACTGGGCAGGGAAGCGATTAAAACCGGCGGTTCAGCACCGGTAATTCTGAATGCAGCCAATGAGTTGGCAGTGGCAGGTTTTTTGGCGGGCGCGGTCAGATTTGACCAAATTCCTGCTATCATAGCGGCCACTTTGGACGGGCAGCCGGTAACAGGCATGGCTACCCTGGAAGAAGTACTGGCGGCTGACGCCCAGGCCCGTGACACCGCCGCCAGGATTATCAGGAAAATAACCCGGGAATAATCGCGCTGTGCGGATAATTCCGGTGTTTCGGGTTGTCAAAACTTGAGATAAATTCTCAATACAAACAGACAGTTGGTCGGATCTACGGGGATCGGCCAGGTAAAACAAGGTCATGGAATTCATCACGAGCATCATTTTTGACGTCTGCGCCATGCTGGTGACCCTGGGCATACTGGTTACCTTCCATGAGTTCGGGCATTTCTGGGTCGCCAGGAAGTGCGGCGTGCAAGTCGAAAAATTCTCCATAGGGTTCGGCAAACCCCTGCTGAGCTGGCGTGAAAAACCCAGAGCCGTTGCAGGTCGTCCGGTTATTCCCGGTGACGAGGGCACGGAGTTCGTCATTGCCGCCATACCGCTCGGCGGCTACGTAAAGATGCTCGGTGAGCAGGAGCACAAGGTTACCGACGAACAGAGGCCCTACGCTTTCAACCATAAACCCCTGTCGCAGCGGGCGGCCATCGTCGCGGCCGGACCGATCGCGAATTTCCTGCTGGCCATATTGCTGTACTGGGCCATGTTCATGAACGGTGTCACCGATTTTGCACCCGTAGTGGGCAAGATCGCGCCCGATTCCATGGCGGCCCGGGCCGGGCTGGGGTACGGTGACGAGATACTGTCCGTGGACAACTCCCCCACGCAGACATGGCAGGAAGTAAGAAAGCAGTTGCTCGATCGCCTCGGTGAAACCGGGGTTATGGAATTGCGTGTGCTGAAGGCAGAATCCACGGTCACACGTGACCTGGACATTCCCTTGCAGGCCTGGCTGGCAGGCGACAAGGAACCCGACATTCTCGGCTCCCTGGGCATCACGCCCATTTACCTGGACATTCCGCCCCGCATCGGCGTCGTCGAATCCGGCGGGCGTGCCGACGCGGCCGGCTTCAGGGTAGGGGACGTGGTGCTTTCTGCGGATGGTGAACCCGTCGATGCCTGGGACAGCTGGGTCGGCATGGTTCGTGAAAGGCCGGAAACCGATATGACCGTCACGCTTGATCGAAGCGGGCAGGTCATCACGCTGAACCTGCGCCCGGCAATCCGCCTGGATGAAACCGGCAGTCCCGCACTGGATTCTGATGGCCGCACCCAGGGCTTTATCGGTGCGGGTGTCGAATTACCCGTATTGTCACAGGACATGATCCGTGAAATCCGCTTTTCGCCATTTGCCGCCTTCGGCGCCGCGGTGTCCGAGACCTGGGAAAACAGCCTCTTCGTCCTGGTGGCGATCAAGAAAATGATTGTCGGCCTGATGTCGGTGAACAATATCAGCGGCCCGATCACCATTGCCCAGATTGCCGGTGACTCCGCTAGTGACGGCCTGGAATACTTTATCGGCTTTCTTGCCATACTCAGCATCAGCCTGGGTGTCATGAACCTGCTGCCCATTCCCGTTCTGGATGGCGGTCATCTGTTTTATTACGCGATCGAAGCCATCATTCGCAAACCGCTGCCCGAAGGCGTCCAGGAAATGGGATTGCGATTCGGCCTCGTAATGCTGGCCGGCATCATGTTCATCGCGTTCTACAATGATATAAACCGTCTTTTGTAATAGGCTGGACATGATCCTGAAGGTCAAAAAGAAAATTTTGTCATGCCTCGTTATGGGTGCACTTTCGTCCGCCGGATTGCTGCCGGTTGTATCTGTGGCACAGGTGCTGGCTCCGGCAAATGATAATTCCTTCACGGTCTCCGATATCAGGCTCGAAGGCCTGCAGCGCATTGCAGCCACCAACGTTTTCGCACTACTCAATATCAATGTCGGCGACCGTCTAGCACCGGGGGATTTTGCCAATATCATTCGTGATATCTCGGCGTCGGAAAATTTCGATGATGTCGAGCTGATGCGCGAGGGTAATGTCCTCATTATCCGTCTGCAGGAGCGCCCCACCATCAGTGATATCCAGGTGGACGGCAACAAGCTGATCCCCACCGAGGCCCTGATGGAAAACATGGGCAATGCCGGCCTTTCCATCGGGCAGGTGTTCCAGCCTTCGACACTGGACGGCATGCGCCTTGCCCTGCAGGAGCAGTACGTGGGGCAGGGACGTTACGGCGCGAGCGTCGATGTCGAAGTTATACAGCAGGAACGCAACCGCGTAGCCATTGATATCCAGATCAATGAAGGTGAGCCGTCCAAGATCGTGCATATCAACATCGTCGGCAATACCGTGTTCACCGACGAAGAGCTGCTGGACCTGTTCGAGATTTCCATATCCAACTGGCTGTCCTGGATACGTAAGGATGACCAGTACGCCCGTGAAAAGGTCAATGGCGATATTGAGCGCCTGACTTCCTATTACATGGACCAGGGTTACATCAATTTCGATATCACCTCCACCCAGGTCTCTGTGACGCCCACCAAGGATGAGGTGTATATCACCATCAATATTTCCGAAGGCGAGGTCTACACGATCAATGAAGTCGAGCTCGCGGGCGACCTGGTGGATTCCGAGCCACTCCTGAGGCTGATGATCCAGTTGCGCGAGGGCCAGGTGTTCTCCCAGCAGCTGGTGACTACAACCGCTGAATTCATGACGCAGCTGCTCGGCAATCGCGGTTACTTCTTCGCCGAGGTGGAAGGGGTGCCTTCCATCAACGAGGAAGATAAAACGGTCGATGTGACGTTTTTCGTCGTGCCGGGTAGCCGCACTTATGTCAACCGTATCAGTTTCTATGGCAACACCAACACGGCCGATGAGGTGCTGCGGCGCGAAATGCGACAAATGGAAGGGGCGCCGGCCTCCAGCGTCTCGCTGGAACAATCCAAGGTGCGTCTCGAGCAGCTGGGCTACTTCGCCGAAGTGGAGTACGAGACCAGCGAGGTGCCCGGTACCTCAGACCAGATCGATGTCGATTTCACGGTGGAAGAACAGCTTTCGGGAACTATCGGCGGCAGTGTCGGCTATGGCCAGGTGCAGGGCCTGGTATTGTCCGCCAATCTGCAGCAGGCCAACTTTCTTGGCACCGGCAAAAGCGTTGGTGTTGGTGTGAACACCAGTGCGTTCAGCACCAGTTACCAGTTCAACTACTTCAACCCGTATTATACGATCGACCAGATCAGCCGTGGTTTCGGTCTTTCCTACACCACTTCCGATTTTGCCGAACTTAACCTGGCGTCCTACTCAACGAACCAGTTCAATGCCAACGTCACCTACGGTTACCGGCTGAACGAAAACCAGTCGCTTTCGTTCAATTTCGGTTTTACCAACACCAAAATCGATGAAGGGTTTGGTCCCGTACAGGAAATCAAGTCGAGTCCCGAACTGATTCCGGGTATCAGCAAATACATCGTGGTGCCTGCCCGCAACCAGTCCTATTTCAACCCGGCGACCGGGCAGATATTTCCCATAGCCGATGCGGTCACGGCGCCGATTGGCGACCTGCCGGCAACCGCTTTCAACCAGGAGCAGGGTTTCCTCGACCGCGACGGCAACAAGTTCAACAACCTGAACCTGTCTGTCACCTGGAGCGAGTCGACTCTCAATCTCGGCTTGTTCCCGACTGCCGGTATGGCGCAGAGTTTTTCCCTGCAGCTGACGGCCCCGGGCAGCGACCTTTCTTACTACCGTATGCAGTATTTCCGCGAGCACTATAGTCCCATTGCACCGGAGTGGATCATTCACCTGCGCACCGACCTGGGCTATGGTGATGGCTACGGCTCTACGGAGCAGTTGCCGTTCTTCAACAATTTCTATGCAGGCGGCCTGGGTACCGTGCGCGGCTTTGAGCGCAACACGCTGGGGCCGAGGGCGCGCTTCCCGGAGCGTTACACGACATCCAGTACCCTGTTCCTGCGCGACAGCAACGGCAATATCGCCCAGGATGCCTTTGGCAACCCGATCATTGACGTGCGCTCGGACGTTGCCTACGTACTGCAGCAAGTCGTGGATGAGAACGGTAACCCTGCGTTCGACAACACCGGTGCTCCCGTCCTGCAAAACAGGCTTGCTTCCCAGCCGTTGTATTCTGGAAGGCCTTCACCCTTCGGCGGCAACATCCAGGCCACCGGCACGGTCGAGCTGCTGTTTCCGTTACCATTCATCGAGGACAGGAGCCGTGTGCGGTCAGCGGTGTTCTTTGATGCCGGCAACGTTTTTTCTTCCTACTGCACCCGGGACCAGGAGCAGGTGGGCAATTGTTCTGGCCTCAGCCTGAGCGACCTCAGGTATTCAGCCGGCGTTTCCGTCAGCTGGTTCTCCGGAGCCTTCGGCATCATGTCATTCAGCCTGGCCAAGCCATTCAATGCCTCACTGGTCGATGAGACCGAAGTCTTCCAGTTCACCCTAGGAAATACCTTCTAACCCCCTGAAAAAAGGAAGTATTCGAACCCGTACCAAAAAGCCTGTAGAATAGCCGCCATCGTCGCCTGGAGCAGAAAAAGCCGGTTTCGCGGGAATGAAAACGCTTCCCGCCAGTCTAATCTGAAACCGGCGTTGCCAGACAGGCGCCTTAACCCATATCTGTATTGATCTAATGACACCTGACAAGTTGGAGATTCACGTGAAAAAGATTGCCAGTAGTTTGATTGTTGCTGCAGCCCTCGCACTGACCGCAGGGAGCGCTTTTGCCCAATCCGACAGCGGACTTAAGATCGCTGTCCTGAACATGGCTGATGCCCTGCTCAATTCTGATGTGGCGCGCGGCGTGGAGCAGGAACTACAGACTGAAACCAAGGAAGACCAGGACAAGCTGCGCAACCTGGCGACCCAGGGACAGCAGTTGCAGGAACGCCTGCAGAAGGATGGCGAGGTCATGAGCGAGGCCGAACAGCGCCGGATCGTTGGTGAAATCCAGGAAATCCAGAACCAGTACCAGTTCCTGCTGCAGAAAATCCAGACACTGAGCAACGAGCGTCGCCAGCAGTTCCAGCAGACCTATGCGCCCAACCTCGTGCAGGCCATCAGCGAAGTCGTGGAAGAAGAGGGCTTCGACTTGGTCATTCGCGGCGAGGCTGCGCTGTTCTACGACAACGCCCTCGATATCACTGCGCGCGTTACCGAGAAGCTGAACCTGCAATAGGGAGCAGTTCTTCCCGGAACTGCAGCCAAGCATCCCGGCGCCTGAACAGTGGATAAAAACAAGAAGACATTCACTCTTGCAGCACTGGCTGACCGGCTTGGTCTCACAATTGAAGGCGATCCCGACACCTGCGTGTCGGGTATCGCCACACTGGCATCGGCATCCGCTGACCAACTCAGTTTTTACCATAACAGCAAATTTCATTCTGACCTCAAGGCAACCCGAGCCGGTGCGGTGATCGTGGCGCCTGATGCTGTCGCTGACTGTCCAGTCGACAAGCTGGTTACTGACAATCCTTACCTTGCATATGCGCGCGCGAGCCAGTTGTTCGCGGCAGGTGAGAGTTATGATCCGGGTGTGCATCCTTCAGCCGTGGTGCATGCCACGGCAGTCCTTGGACGCAATGCCATCATTGCTGCCAATACGGTGGTGGAAGCAAATGCATACATAGGGGACGACTGTGTTATCGGTGCCAATTCAGTCATCGGCTCCGGATGCAGCATAGGTCAGTTATCATCGCTCCATGCCAACGTGGTGCTTTATCCCAATGTGCATATCGGCAGGCGCGCCATCATCCATGCCGGTGCGGTCATTGGCTGCGACGGATTCGGCTTTGCCCGGGATGGTGCAAAATCCGTCAAGATCGAGCAGTTGGGCGGAGTCCGGATCGGCGATGATGTGGAAGTGGGAGCCTGCACCACCATAGACAGGGGTGCCCTCGAGGATACCGTCATCGAGGATGGTGTGAAACTCGATAACCAGGTGCAGATCGCCCATAACGTCAGGGTGGGTGAAAACACCATCGTTTGCGGCTGCAGTGCGATCGCCGGTAGCTCTACGGTGGGTAAAAATTGTATTATTGCCGGCGCAGTCGGCATTATTAATCATGTCAATATTGCCGATGGCGTCACCGTAACGGCAATGTCGCTGGTGAACAAATCCATAACGACCAAGGGTGTCTATTCTTCGGGAACCGGCCTTTCAGAATCGGCCCTGTGGAAGAAAAACATCGTGCATTTCAGGAAGCTGGATGAACTTGCCTCACGACTGAAAGCGCTGGAAAAAGAGCTGGAGCATCTCAAAGGCGGCAAGAAGTAACTGCCAGATACCTGGAACACGTACTTCACCACATACCAGGCGAATGGTGGTGGTCATCACTTAATTTGTAATAAAGCAGGATAGTCATATGATGGATGTTGGAGAGATCAAGGCGTATCTGCCGCAACGATACCCGTTCCTGATGGTTGATCGTGTCGTCGAGCTGGAATTGGGCAAGCGCATCAAGGCATACAAGAACGTCACTACCAACGAGGAATTTTTCCAGGGGCATTTTCCCCACAAGCCCATCATGCCGGGCGTCCTGATCATCGAGGCACTGGCCCAGGCCGCCGGTGTACTGGGGTTCAAGTCGCAGGAGAAGAAACCCGAAGACGGATACCTCTATTATTTCGTCGGTGCAGACCACGTCAGGCTGAAGCGGCCGGTGGTCCCGGGGGACCAGCTGGTGCTCGAGGCAGAACTGGGTCCCGTGAGGCGGGGCATCTACAAATTCGAGTGCCGGGCCTCTGTTGACGGCAAAACGGCTTGCGAAGCAACCATCCTGTGTGCTGAAAGGAAGGAATAATGAGCGGGAACGAGCCCGTCATTCATCCGTCAGCCAGGATTGGCAAGAACGTCACCATAGGTCCGTGGACGATCATAGGACCGGAAGTCGAAATCGGTGATGACTGCGTGATCGCCTCGCATGTCGTCATCAAGAGCCACACACGCATAGGCAAAAACAACCGCATCTTCCAGTTCTCGTCAGTGGGCGAGGACCCCTCCGACAAGAAATACCATGGTGAAGTCGCCTGGCTGGAAATGGGTGACAACAATATCGTGAGGGAAGGCGTCACCCTGCATCGCGGCACTGAAGCCGGTGGTGGCATCACACGTATCGGTTCCCATAACCTCTTCATGCCTTACACCCATGTTGCCCATGACTGCATCGTCGGCAACCACACAATCTTTTCCAACAATGCCGCCATCAGTGGTCATGTCGTCGTCGAGGACTGGGCAATCCTGAGTGGTTATGCCGGTGTCTACCAGTTCCTGCGAATCGGTGCGCACAGCTTTATCGGCGGCCTCACCCATATCAATATGGATGTCCCGGCATACGTCATGGTCAAGGGCACTCCTCCGGAGCCCAAGGGCATCAATGTGACCGGATTGGAGCGGCGTAATTTTTCCAGGGACGCTATCAGGGCGATTCGCCAGGGCTACAAGATCCTGTATCGGCAGGGCCTGACAATCGACGAAGCGCTCGCGGCGCTGGAAAAGCTTGCCGCGGAGCACGAAGAAGTTGCCCTGCTTATGAATTCCGTCAAGACTTCGCAGAAAGGCATTATTCGCTAGAATCCTGAAAAGGGTTTCGGTATTGCCCAGGTCCTTCCGAATCATTCACGGGTAGCTGTTAATGGATAGAGCCCTTCACGTAGGCATCCTGGCCGGGGAAGCATCCGGCGACCTGCTGGGGGCAGGCCTCATGCAGGTACTGCGTGCGCGCAATCCAGGTATCACCTTTTCCGGTATTGGCGGGCCCGGCATGATCGCGGCGGGACTCGACTCCATGGTGCCGATGGACCGGTTGTCGGTCATGGGCCTTACCGAACCCCTCAGGCGCCTGCCGGAGCTTTTGCGCATTCGCAGAAACGTCTATCGGCATATGCAGGCGACACGGCCCGATGTCTTCATCGGCATCGATTCCCCGGATTTCAACCTGGGCCTGGAAATGAAAATTCGTGCCCTCGGTATTCCAACGGTGCACTATGTCTGCCCCTCGGTCTGGGCCTGGCGGCAGGGGCGGGTGCACAAGATCCGCAAGGCCGTCGACCTGGTGCTTTCCCTGTTTCCCTTTGAAGAGGACTTCCTGCGCAGGCATGAGGTCAATGCCTGCTGTGTCGGGCACCCGCTGGCAGACATCCTGCCCCAGGACCCTGATGTGGCCGCAGCGCGAGCGGAACTGGGTCTGACCGGTGACGCTTCAGTACTGGCGATCCTGCCGGGTTCCAGGGGCGGGGAGGTGGCCCGGCTGTGCCCGGTGTTCCTGGATACATTCGAACTGTGCCGGCGGCAAAACCCCGGGCTGCGAGGCGTGATTCCGTGTGCCGGCCCCTTGCGGCGGCAGCAGGTGGAAACATTTCTCTCGGGCCACGCCGCCGCTTCCGGGATCACCCTCGTGGACGGGCGCTCACGGACCGTCATGACCGCCGCCAACGCCGTATTGATGGCCTCCGGTACGGCAACGCTGGAAGCCATGCTGCTGAAAAAGCCCATGGTGGTTGCTTACAAAATGGCCCCGCTGTCCTTCGCTATCATCTCGCGCATGCTGAAATCCCCTTATGTTTCGTTGCCCAACCTGCTGGTCGGCAGGCAAGTGGTACCCGAACTCCTCCAGGAAGCGGCAGCGCCGCAGCGACTGGCATCCGAGGTCAGCAGGCTCTTGGCAGCTGGTGCCGGAACGGAAGACATGGTGAATACATTTCATGCACTACACACGCAATTGCGGCGAGGAGCCAGTGAGACCGCCGCCGATGCCGTCCTGGGACTATGCGACAGCCAGCTCTCCCGCTGACCCTGGACGGGCTGCCCGACACCCTGGTAGCCGGCGTCGATGAGGCCGGGCGGGGCCCGCTGGCCGGGGACGTGGTGGCGGCGGCCGTGATCCTCGATGCCGCAAACCCGATAGCCGGTCTCTGCGATTCCAAGAAGCTGTCATCAGGGCAACGTGAGCGACTGTACCCGGTCATCCAGGAACGCGCTGTCGCCTTTGCCATTGCACGAGCCAACGTCGAGGAAATCGATACGCTGAACATCCTGCAGGCCAGCATGCTCGCGATGACGCGCGCCGTACGCGCGCTGGCCGTGCACCCGGCCTTCGTCTATGTCGACGGCAACCGCTGCCCTGCCTGGGCATGGCCGTCACGGGCCGTGGTAAAGGGTGACAGCAGGGTCGCAGCCATTGCCGCCGCGTCCATCCTCGCCAAGGTGGCGAGGGATCACGACATGGTAGCCCTGGACCGGGAATACCCCGGCTATGGCCTGGCCCGGCACAAGGGCTATCCCACGGCCATGCATCTCGAGGCGCTCAAGAAGCTTGGCCCCAGTCCCATCCACCGCAGGTCGTTTGGACCGGTGGCAGCACTCATCGATTAACCTGTCCAGGGTGTCAATGCCGGGCCATTCCCGATAAACTTTACCTCACCAGCAACACGC
>JALRBG010000167.1 GCA_023257855.1 Pseudomonadales bacterium
CGGGCTCGAACGCCGGTTCGACGCCTCGCTGACCGGACAGGCCGTCGAAGTTTCGCTCACGCGCGACGGCGCCGGACGGGCGATCCTCGGCACCGAGGAATACGAACGGCGCCCTCCGGGGGACCTCGTGCTCTCCATCGACCGCATCCGCTACACCACGTCACACCCGTTGGAGTTCAACCAGAACCTGATCGACACCTACGCCAGCGTGCCGGAGCTGGTCAGCCACCTGCACCTGCCCGTGCAGCACGGCTCCGACCGCATTCTCGCCCTCATGAAGCGCAACCATACGGTGCTGGAATACAAGTCCATCATCCGCAAACTGCGCGCGATACGTCCGAATATCAGTATTTCCTCGGATTTCATCGTCGGCTTTCCCGGCGAGACGGACAGGGATTTCGAGGACACCATGAACCTGATCAACGACATTGGCTTCGACCACAGCTTCAGTTTTATCTACAGCGCCCGCCCCGGCACGCCGGCCGCTGACCTCAAGGACGACACGCCGATGGACGTGAAGAAACGGCGCCTGGCCATCCTGCAGGACCGCATCCTGCAGCACGCCAACAGCATCTCCGCGGCCATGGTCGGGACTGTCGAACCCGTGCTTGTGACCGGCGTCTCGAAAAAGGACCCGGGCGAACTGCAGGGCCGCACCGAAAACAACCGGGTGGTGAACTTCCGGGCCGACGGTGCAGACGTAATCGGCCGGATCGTGGACATGACCATCGTCGACGCCCTGCCCAACTCCCTGCGCGGCGCGCTCGCCTGATAAAATAGCCATATTTATTAATAGGTTACTAACATTCGACGGGCTGTTTTCGCGGAAAAATTGATACCAATTCCGCCCTCAATTGGTATACTTCCCCCTTCTTTGCCGCCCCCGGAGGCCTGTTTTCTCCCTACATGACAAGTCAAACCCTCTCCCAGCGCCTGGTGCTGGAGCCTGACAATCCTCAACGTCTCGCCAGCCTGTGCGGACGCCTGAATGAACACCTGAAACAGATCGAGAAACGCCTGCTGGTGAAAATCCAGAACAGGGGCAGTGAATTCATGGTCACCGGCACCCCTGAAGCCGTGAAAAGCACCACAGGCATCATCAGGAACCTCTATGCCCTGACCCGCAACGCCGGGGACCTGGCACCCGACACCATCCACATGGCCATCCAGGAGGGTATTAACATGGCAGACGAGGAACTCGCGCCAGCAGACATGAACGATGACGATGATCATGGCAATGATTTCGTCCTCATGCGCACGCCCAAGGCCTCCATCAAGCCGCGCGGGCGCAACCAGAACAACTATGTGCGCGCCATCGTGCGTCATGACATCAACTTCGGCATCGGCCCCGCCGGCACTGGCAAGACCTACCTGGCCGTCGCCTGCGCCGTGGAGGCCCTGGTAAAAGAGCAGATCAGCCGCATCCTGCTGGTCCGTCCCGCCGTGGAGGCCGGTGAAAAACTGGGCTTCCTGCCCGGTGATCTCAGCCAGAAAGTGGACCCCTACCTGCGGCCCCTGTACGACGCGCTCTATGAGATGCTTGGTTTCGAGCGGGTCAGCCGCCTGATCGAAAAGAATGTCATCGAGGTGGCGCCGCTGGCGTACATGCGCGGGCGCACCCTGAACAATGCCTTCATCATTCTCGATGAGAGCCAGAACACCACGACCTCGCAGATGAAGATGTTCCTCACGCGTATCGGCTTCGGTTCCACCGCAGTCATTACCGGTGACGTGACCCAGATCGACCTGCCCCGCGGCGTCGGCAGCGGCCTCGTCCAGGCCAGCAAGATCCTCAAGGATGTCGCCGGCGTCAGCTTCACCTACTTCAAGTCGAAGGACGTGGTGCGCCACCCCATCGTGCAGAAAGTGGTAGACGCCTACGACGAACACGACCGCCACAGCATTACCGAGCTCAACTCCGACAAGAACCGGGACAGCGATCGTTTCAATGAACGCGACCATTGATGTGACGGTAGAGATCGTGAACGCCAGTTCGACACAATCCACGCCCGCCGCTGCGGATTTCCAGCACTGGGCGCAGGCCGCCCTGGCGGCACTGGCCGGTGAAGCCGAGGACCCCTTAACGACCGGGGCCGAACTGAGCATTCGTCTCGTCGACGAAGCGGAGTCGGCGGAGCTAAACAGCCATTACCGCCACAAACAGGGCGCCACCAATATCCTGTCATTTCCCGGCGAAATCATTCCGGGTACGGATATCAACCTGCTGGGCGACCTGGCGATCTGCGCACCCGTCGTTGAGCGGGAAGCCGCGGAGCAGCACAAATCCGTGCAGGCTCACTGGGCGCACCTGACCGTGCACGGCGTACTGCACCTGAGCGGTTTCGACCACGAACAGGCCGCAGAGGCCGCACGGATGGAAGCACTGGAAATTCAGATTCTCGAAACACTGGGATTCGACAATCCTTATCACCTGGATAACACTGGCAATGAGTGAAGACCAACCTGGCAGCGATTCGGGAAGCGGTTCCTGGATCGGTAAACTGACAAACCTGTTCACCGAATCGGTGGATGACACCAAAAGCCTGGTCAACATCCTGCGCCAGGCGGAACAGAACCAGATCATCGATGCCGACGGCCTCAGCATCATCGAGGGCGCCCTGCAGGTCAACGACATGCAGGTGCGTGAAATCATGATCCCGCGGTCGCAGGTCGCCACCATCGACATCACCGATTCGCCGCGCGACATCATTCCCAAGGTCATCGAGGCCGGCCACTCCCGCTTCCCCGTTATCGGGGAAAGCAAGGACGACGTCGTGGGCATCCTGCTCGCCAAGGACCTGCTGCCGCTGGTGCTGGATTCCGAGTCCCGCTTCAACCTGAAGGATGTCCTGAGGCCGGCGATCTTCGTGCCGGAATCCAAGCGCCTGAATGTGCTGCTGAAGGAATTCCGCGAGAACAAGAACCACATGGCCATCGTCATCGATGAATACGGCGGCATGGGCGGCGTGGTCACCATCGAGGACGTACTCGAGCAGATCGTCGGCGAGATCGAGGATGAATACGATATCGACGAGGAAGACCAGATCAAGAAGGTGGACAAGGACAGCTACACCGTCAAGGCACTCACGCCTATCGAGGACTTCAACGCCTTTTTCCACAGCAACCTGCCGGATGACGAGTACGATACCATCGGCGGGCTGGTGCTCGACCAGTTCCGCCACATTCCGGAACGTGATGAAACTGTTGGTATCGGCCCGTACGTGTTCAAGGTCCTGAACGCTGACAGCCGGCAGATCCGCCTGCTCCTGGTCACCACGGTGTTTGCCGAGGACACCGACGAGACTGGCTGATGGCGGCAGACCAAACCGCCAATAGTCCTGGCGCCGAATTCAGGCCGTCCACGGCAGCCCGACTGCTGCTTGCCCTGTGCGCCGGCGCCATCGGGCCGCTTGCCTTCAGTCCGTTCCACATGTGGCTGCTCGGATTCCTTTCGATCATGGGCTTCTATCTTGCGCTGAAGCATGCCGATCCGAAAACCGGTTCACTGGCAGGCTGTTGCTACGGGCTCGGCCTGTTCGGGGTCGGCGCGTCCTGGATCTATGTCAGCATCAGCGTCTACGGCAATACCGGCGCCTTCCTCGCCGGGCTGATCACGACCCTGTTTGTCGCGGCTATCGCCCTGTTTTTCGCATTGCAGGGCTGGCTCAACCAGCGCTTCTTCAA
>JALRBG010000225.1 GCA_023257855.1 Pseudomonadales bacterium
TTGGCCTGCTGTTACCGACCGCTTGTCTGCGCGCACAGGAGCGCGCTTCCGAAGCAGCCCTGGCCGCCATCAATGACGCCATCGCGGAAGTGCAGGCGGAAATCGGCCGGCGCAACAGCGAGCGAGATCGGGTGTACAAGACCCTACAGGACAGCGAAAAAGTACTGGCCTCCCTGGCCAGGGAAATAACCAGCCTGGAAAGGGCCATTACCGGCAGCGAGGAGGACCTGGTTGAACTACGCCGCCAGGAAGCCGGCCTGCAGTCACAGAAAACGCAACAACAGGAAGTGATCAAGCAGTACGTGCGCAGCGCCTACCAGAACGGCCGCCAGGAATACTACAAGCTGCTGCTCAACCAGGAAGACCCGGCACAGGTATCCCGGATGCTGGGCTACTACCGCTATTTCAGCACAGCCCGCAGCCAGGCGATCAGCGAGTACAACGCCACGCTGGTCGAAATGCAGGCATTGGCAACCCGCATTGCCGCGACCACCAGCACCCTGCAAAACCAGCGCCAGGACCTGGCCGTGCAACAGGCCGGCCTGCAGAACGCCCAGCGGGAACGCCAGCACCTGCTCGATGAAATCGATGTCATGCTTTCGACAAGTGCCGGCAAGCTGGAATCCCTGGAAGCGGAACGTGCGGAAATGGAACTGTTGATCGAGGAATTGCGCCGCTCCATCGCCAACCTCGCGCTGGGTGACCAGCAGCAGCCCTTCGCCAGCCTCAGGGGGCGCCTGCCCTGGCCGGTGGACGGCGCCCTGCGCAACAGCTGGGGTGCGAGTTACGGCCTGGGTGATCTGAGCTGGGAAGGCGTGACGATTGCAGCTGGCAACGGCACCGACGTACGCGCCATTCACCATGGGCGGGTGGTGTTTTCCAACTGGTTTTCCTCCTCCGGCCTGCTCTTGATAATTGACCATGGGGATGGTTACATGAGCCTCTACGCCCATAACCAGGCCCTTTTCCGGGACGTTGGCGAGTGGGTGAACAGCGGCGAAATCATTGCCGCTGTGGGCAATACCGGCGGCCAGGGCGAACCCGGTCTGTACTTCGAGATCCGCCACAACGGCTCATCCGAAAATCCCTCCGCATGGTGCGTGGCACGCAACTGACACCGGCATTGAAACTAAATCCGCGTAATCCCTGTCTTAACAGGACGCGGCATGTCACAATTTTCGACCCGGACCGTTGAGCTTACCGAACTCTGGCAGGACACGACCATGAAGACCATGAACACACCAACCCCTGTATCCAGGAAAGCCCTGCTTGCTCTTGGCCTGGTGCTTTCCCTCAGCTCCTTGCCGCTGTTTGCCCAGCTGGCCCCGGCCACAGAGACCGCTGGGGAACAGCTGCCGCTACCCTTGGATGAGGTGCGTATTTTCACCGAGGTGCTGAACCGGATTCGCAGCGCCTATGTCGAACCCATCGACGACAGGACCCTGCTGGAAAATGCCATCAAGGGCATGCTGGCAGGCATCGATCCGCACTCCACCTATCTTGCCTCCGATGATTACGATGAGCTGCAGGAAAGCACCACGGGTGAGTTCGGCGGCCTGGGCGTCGAGGTGGGCATCGAAGACGGCTTCATCAAGATCATCTCCCCGATGGACGGCTCGCCCGCCGACCGCGCCGGCGTCATGGCCGGCGATCTCATCATCAAGCTGGATGACACTCCGGCCAGGGATGTCACCTTGGGGGACACCATCGACCTGATGCGCGGCGAACCCGGCACCACGGTCATACTCACGATTATGCGTGAAGGGGTCAGCGAGCCGTTCGAGATTCCCGTTACTCGTGAAATCATCCAGGCGCGCAGTATTCGCTACCGCATGCTCGAACCCGGCTATGCCTACATTCGCATCGGCACCTTCTCCGTCGAAACCGGCAACGAAGTAAAGAACGCCCTGAACCGGCTGAACGAAGAAAATGACGTCAAGGGCATCGTGCTCGACCTGCGCAACAATCCCGGCGGCGTCCTGCAGGCGGCCGTTGGTGTCGTCGATGCCTTCATCGATGAAGGGCTTATCGTCTACACCCAGGGACGCGTGGAAAATTCCGAAATGCGATTCGAGGCCTCCACAGAGGATCCCAGCCGCGGCGCCCCGCTGGTCGTGCTGATCAATGGCGGTTCGGCCTCGGCCTCAGAAATCGTCGCCGGCGCCCTGCAGGATCACCAGCGCGCCATCATC
>JALRBG010000050.1 GCA_023257855.1 Pseudomonadales bacterium
AATGACATTCTGTGCCGACGACAGTGTCAGGTTCTCGATCATGTACATGGAATCATCGAGGGTTACTTCGATGGGAAAGTCAGGCAATGCCAGATTTTCCGCCGCCAGCGGCATGGGCATCGCCGGGTTGCGCGCATACACAAACAAGCGCATGGAGTCATCCACCTGGTTTCTCACCGATTCGTCGATATCGATGACCAGGGTGACGGATGCGCCCGTTGCGCCATCATCCGGCATTTCGCCAGGCGGCAACAGCGCCTCCACGCGCGTGATGCGTTCGCGCAACACGGCGGCTTCACGGCTGCCTGCACCCAGTTGCAAAAGCTGCCGGCGCCAGTAACCCAGGGCGGTCATCACATCCTCGTTCAGCAGGGCTTCCATGGCGAGCAGGCTCATCACCGTATATTCATTCGGGTTCAGTGCCAGGGCCTGGTCGACCACGCTCCTGATTGACGGAGTCATTTCCGAATCGGCGGCAAGGAACATGGACTGGGCGAGTTGCCCCAGCACAGTAGCCTTGTCCATGCCTTCTTCCATACCATCGGCCAGCAAAGTGAATGTACTGATGGCAGCAGGAAAATCCTGCAGTTCAAGATACAGCGTCCCCAGCATGTAACCGTTCTGGATGTCATCGCTGTTGCGCTCATAACGATCCTGCAGGAAAGCGGCCAACTTCAGCAGTGCCGCCTCCTGTGCCTCGGGCGTCTCCACGACTCGCAGTTCTTCCAGGATATCGGGCAGGGCCAGGTCACGGGCCGAACCAACGATCTCGTACAGGGAGTAACTGAATACGGGGATGAACAGCAACGCCAGCAGTGGCAGCAGTTTGCTGCCTTGCAGGTTGGCACGTTCACGCCGGTCCTGATCGCGCATGTCACGCAGGAAGCTGCGCTGCAGCTCGATCTTCAGCTTGTCGCATTCTTCCGCGGTGATGAGACCCTCTGCCAGGTCCCCTTCCAGGTCGACCAGGCTCTGCTCGTACACCTGGATGTTCTTTTGCCGGCGAATCGCATTGTCCCCGGTTTTTGCCTGCGGTTTGTAACGCAGCACAGGCCAAACCACGAACAACAGGGCAAGAAGCAGCAACAGCGCACTGTAAGCAAAAAAAGTGGCCATGAATTATCTGTCCTGGTTGTCGTCGAGCAGCTTGCGCAGCTGCTCCTGTTCTGAGGAGGTCAGCGGCGCATCGTTTTGCACCTCGGCCTGCTGGCTGTTGACGATCATGCGCCTGGCGATGACGAGCCCCGCCAGTAAGAGGAAAGCCGGACCGAACCAGAGAAAGAACGTGGCTACGGTAAGGCGGGGGCGGTACAGGATGAAGTCACCATAGCGGCTGCTCATGAACTCGATGATTTCATCGTTGGTGCGACCTTCGCGGATCTGGTCGTAGATCTCGGCACGCAGGTCGGCGGCAATGGGTGCGTCCGAACCGGCCAGATTTGAATTCAGGCACTTGGGGCAGCGCAACTCATAAGTCAGCTTCTTGAAACGGTCTTCCTGCTGGTCAGTGTCAAAAGCGTATTCCTCGATGGCTGCCAGGGCAGGCATCGCCGCCCAGGTGAACAGGCACAGAATTACCGGCAGCAGTCTTGTGAATTGCATATGCCTCTTACCTTATCTGCCGCAACAGTGGGACGAACTTGTCATTCCAGACATCGGCGTCGATCGCGCCGATATGGCGGTACAGGATCATGCCCTGCTGATCCACCAGGAAGGTTTCCGGCGCGCCGGTAACGCCCAGGTCGATGCGTAACGAGCCATCGAGATCCACCACGTTGAAGTCGAAAGGATTACCCCGCTCTGCCAGGAATTCACGGTCTTCAACCGTGGAATAATCATAGCTGATGCCGATAAAGGTAATGTCATCCTCGGTTTCACTGATCTCCAGGAAAAACGGGTGCTCGAGATGGCATGGCGGGCACCAGGAACCCCAGATGTTCACCAGCAGTATCCTGCCAAGGAAATCACCCGAGGAATATTCGCCCAGTTCCGGGTACAGGCTTGGTTGCGTGAATTCCGGCAAGGGGCGATCGACCAGTGCAGACGGAACAGTGTTCGGATCGCGGCCCAGGCCATAAAGCAGGAAGCCTGCCATGACGAGAAATATAGCGACCGGAATGAACAGTTTGACGCGCTTGTTCATGAAGCCCCCGTCAGGGACGGATCCAGGCCGTCTGTTGTTTGCCCCGGAACATCCTTGCGGGCAGACTCACGCACGCGGTAACGACGGTCGCATATCGCGATCACGCCGCCACCTGCCATGAGGAAGGCGCCCAGCCAGATCCAGAATACGAAGGGCTTCAGGTGAATGCGCACCACCCAGGCATCCTCCCCGCGGGGGTCGCCGAGTGCGGCAAACAGGTCGCGGGTGAAGCCCACATCGATATCGGCCTCGGTCTGCACCGAGCCGGTGGCAAAGTAAGTGCGCTTTTCCGGACGCAGGGTCAGGTAGGAAGCGCCGTTCTTCAGTACGGTCACTTCCCCGGCATCGGCCTGGTAGTTGGGTCCCTGCACACGCTCCACACCCTGGAAAATGAATTCGTAACTGCCGATCTCGATGCCTTGTCCGGGCGCCAGCCGCACGTCGCGTTCAACACTGTAGTGGCTGGTCAGGCAGATGCCGAGGATGATCACGGCCATGCCCAGGTGGGCAGTCTGCATGCCGCAGTAACTCAGGCTCAGGCTCTTCAGGCCCGAGATGAAGCTGCCCTTGTTGGCGGTCTTGGTCTGTATGTCACGGGCAATACCCAGGATGATCCACAGAGCCAGTGCCACGGCGAGGAATATGGGTACGTTTACTTCCTGCGTGATCGCCAGCGGCACCACGATACCCAGCAGGACACTGGCAATGGCGACCTTCGCCAACTGCTGCTTGAGGTATGCCACGGAGGTTTTCTTCCAGCGTGAAATGGAGCCGACTGTGAGGAAGACCACCAGGAGCGCCATCAACGGCAGGAAGATGGTGTTGAAATACGGTGCACCCACCGATACGTTGGCGTCACCGGTGACGGCCTCGTGGATCAGCGGGTACAGCGTGCCCAGCAGGATGCCGGCGGTAGAAACCACCAGCAGGATATTATTCACCAGCAGGAACAGTTCACGAGAGGTGATGGTATAGCTGGCCGTACCCTTCACGACTGGCGCACGCAGCGCATACAGGAACAGTGATGCGCCGATGACCACCAGCAGTATCGCCAGCAGCACGAGGCCGCGTTCAGGGTCGACTGCAAAAGCATGCACGGAAGTGATCAGGCCGGAACGGATGATGAAGGTGCCGAGCAGGCTAAGGGAGAAAGCCGCAATGGCCAGCAGCACGGTCCAGCTTTTGAACACGCCTCGCTTTTCCGTCACGGCCAGCGAATGAATCAGTGCAGTGCCCACCAGCCAGGGCATGAACGCGACGTTTTCGGTCGGATCCCAGAACCACCAGCCGCCCCAGCCAAGCTCATAGTAGGCCCACCAGCTGCCCAGGGCGATACCGATGGTGAGGAAGGCCCACGCTGCATTGGTCCATGGACGCGTCCAGCGTGCCCACGCTGCATCGAGGTTGCCGGTCAGCAGTGCCGTAATGGCAAAGGCATAGGCGACGGAAAAGCCGACATAACCCATGTAGAGCATCGGCGGATGCACGATAAGCCCGAAATCCTGCAACAGCGGATTGAGGTCTGTGCCGTCGGCAGGCGGATTGAGCATGAGGCGGTCAAACGGATTGGACGTGAAGAGCATGAACACCAGGAAGCAGACACTGATGATGCCCATCACCGACAGCACGCGTGCAAGGATATCCAGCGGCAGGTTGCGGCTGAACAGGCTCACGGCGTAAGTCCAGGAAGCCACCATCAGCACCCATAACAGCAGCGAGCCTTCATGGCCGCCCCACACACCGGTGAACTTGTAATACACCGGCAGCAGGGAATTGGAATTGCTTGCCACGTAGCGAACAGAGAAGTCGTCATTTAGAAATGCATAGGCCAGGCAACCGAAACTGAGCAGCATGAAAACCCAGAGACCGGAGCTCAGCGGCCGCGACAGTGTCATCAGCAGCTGGTTGTTGCGGTACACGCCGACCATGGGCAGCACGCTCAGGAGCACGGCCAGGCTGAGCGCCAGCACGAGGGAAAAATTACCCAGTTCAGGAATCACTGCTGGCACACCTCGGCATCATGTTCTTCGGCGGCATCGAGCGAGGCTTTCACTTCTGCTGACATGTAATTCTCGTCATGCTTGGCCAGGATCTGGGTCGCCTGGAAAACGCCGCCATTGTCGATGTAGCCATCGGCCACAACGCCCTGGCCTTCACGGAACAGGTCGGGCAGCGGTCCGGAGTAACTCACCAGTACATCGTTGCAGAAATCGGTGGTCAGGAAATTCACCTCGGCGCCTTGCAGGCCGTCCTTGACGACGCTGCCCATCTTGACCATGCCGCCGATACGGAAATTCTGGTTTTCGGGCACCATGCCGGAAGACACTTCAGTCGGCGTATAGAACACGTTGATGCCTTCGTCGAGGGCGACCAGTACCAGACCCACGGCCACGGCCGTGCCGAAGAGAATGAAAAGGACGATAGCCAGTCGCTGTTGCCTGTGCGCCAGCATCAGTTGCCCTCCCCCTGTTCAGCCATGTTGGACTCCATGCGCTCCAGGCGCGCTTTCAGCTGCCTGATGATTTTCCTGCGGCCCAGTATCGGCGGCAGCACCGTAGTAACAAAAAACAATGCAAACAATATGTAGACCGGCCAGACGTAGATGGCATAGTCGCCCATGGCCAGGAACGCGGCAAAACTGTCGAACTGGAACTCAGGCACCGGCTGTCTCCTTTGCAACGAGATCCCTTACCCACTGAGTACGTCTTTCGCGCAATAAAATTTCATTCTGGCTGCGCAGGATAAGGCCGATGAAGAACAGGCCGATGAATCCGAACCCGGTAAAGAACGCCGGAATCCAGATTTCGGGCGGATTGGCTGACGCATCGCGCATGCCGAGCGAACTCGCACCCTGGTGCAGGGTATTCCACCATTCCACCGAATATTCAATGATGGGAATGTTCACGACGCCGACCAGGGTGAGCACGGCGCAGGCGCGTGCGGCGGAATCCTGCGAATCGAATGCCGAGCGCAGCACGATGATGCCCATGTAGATAAAGAACTGCAGCAGTGAGGACGTCAGCCGCGCGTCCCAGATCCACCAGGTGCCCCAGGTGGGAATGCCCCACAGCGAGCCACTGGCCAGCATCAGCAGTGTAGCCATGACGCCGATGGGCGCAATGGCCTTGGCAACGATATCCGCCATCTTGATTTTCCAGATCAGCACCGCGGCGCTGCATATGGCCATCATGTAGAAACAGCCCTTCATGAGACCTGCCGACGGCACGTGCATATAGATGATGCGGTAGTTGTCACCCATCTGGTAATCAGGCGGCGCAAAGGCGAGGCCCCAGACAACCCCTACGGCCAGCAGGAACACAGTGGCACCCCACAACCACGGGAGGCTGCGCTCGCCCAGTTCATAGAACCACCGGGGAGAGCCGAGTTTGTATAACCATTGCCACATTGAAAATGCTGTTTCCTAAGTAAAGAACAGTTAAAAGTGTTATGCCATTTGTCGAAGTAAAACTATTGTCGGAGTAAAACTATTGTCGAAGTCATATTACGTATCGAAGCCATGTAGTTATTAGAAGCCATATAGTTATTAGTTGACGCTGATCCGCAGTGCCGCGACGATTGCCAGGGGGGAGAGGCTGATGGCCAGGGCGAGCATCGCGCCCATCAGGGCCAGCAGGCCTGCATAGGCCATCTCATTGATGGCTGCATCTACCACGCCAGTACCGAAAATCAGCACCGGCACATACAGCGGCAATATTAACACAGCGAGTAGCAAACCACTCCTGGAAAGACCCACGGTCAGCGCCATGCCGATGGCCCCGATGAGCACCAGGATCGGCGTGCCGAGAGCGAGGCTGATAACCAGCGCCCCGATGCCGGCAGCCGGCAGTTTCAACATCAGCGCCAGTACTGGCGCCAACACGATGATTGGCAGGCAGGCCATCAGCCAGTGACTGAAGACTTTTGACAGCACCAGGAAATACAGGGGCTGCGGGCTCATCAGAAGCTGCTCCAGGTTGCCATCCTCGTAATCGGCCCGGTACAGGCTGTCCAGGGACAGCATCACGGCCAGCAGTGCCGTTACCCAGATCACGCCCGGGGCGATAGTGGCCAGGAAGGCGTCCTCGACACCGCCGCCAAGGGGGAACAGGGTGACCGAAATGATGAAGAACATCAGCGGATTGATCACGTCCCCCGGTGAACGCATGGCCAGCAGCAATTCGCGCCGGATGGTCGCACCCATGACGCTGGCCAGGCCCGCGGTCGCTTCAGTGGTCATACACCCCCCTTTCCTGGATAAGGGCATCGAGGTCGATGGTGCCGACGTCGCAATCCATCTTAAGCGGGTGGTGAGTGGTCAGCAGCAGTGAACCTTCGGAGCGGACAAAGTCCGACAGCATACCTTCCAATTCACTGACACCTTTCCTGTCGAGGGCGGTAAAGGGCTCATCCAGTATCCACAATGCAGCAGGGACCAGCTTCATCCTGGCCAGGCTGACACGGCGCTGCTGCCCGGCAGACATCATGTAACAGGGTACATCGTCATAACCCTGCAGGTTGAAGGCCGCCAGCGCCTCGCGGATTTTGCCGGCACGCACCCCGCGGGAGGCACAGAACCAGCGCAGGTTTTCGGCAGCACTTAGGCTCCTGTTGATGGCGGGTGCATGACCCAGGTAGAACACCTGGGCGCGGAAATCCGCCCTGGCTTTTTCCACCGGCTGGCCCTGCCAGCGGATATCGCCCCGGTAGTCCCGGTTCAGGCCGCAAAGGATGCGCAGCAGCGTGGTCTTGCCGCTGCCGTTGGAGCCCTGTACCTGGATGGACTGGCCGGCGCACAGGCTGAAGTCCAGGTGCTGGAACAGCACCCGGTCATCACGCTCGCAATACAGGTCTCTGGCCTCAAGCATGCCCTGCCCTGGTTAGGTTTCCGACGTTGAAAGGCCCGGGATTATACCGAAAAATCAAGGAGATAATGCCGAAATGTGTGCAAATATTCAGGACTTGGGCGGTGTGACCCCGGTCTGCCTCATGTACTTGCCGTTGCGGTCCTTGTAGGTGACCTCGCACTGCTCGTCGGACTCGTAGAACAGCATCTGCGCCACCCCTTCGTTGGCGTAGATCTTGGCCGGCAGCGGCGTGGTGTTGGAAAACTCGAGGGTCACGTGGCCTTCCCACTCCGGTTCGAGCGGTGTGACATTGACGATGATACCGCAACGGGCATAAGTGGATTTACCCAGGCAGACGGTCAGTACGTTGGATGGAATGCGAAAATACTCGACGGTACGGGCCAGGGCAAAGGAGTTGGGCGGGATAACGCAGTAATCCTCGTTGATGCTGACAAAACTGGTTTCATCGAAGTTTTTCGGGTCTACCACGTTCGAGGTATGCACGTTGGTGAATATCTTGAATTCGCTGGCACAGCGCACGTCATAGCCGTAGCTGGATGTGCCATAGGAAATGACCCGGCGGCCGTCCACTTCGCGGATCTGGTTCGGCTCAAACGGGTCCAGCATGCCATGCTGCTCGGCCATGCGGCGGATCCATTTGTCTGACTTGATACTCATGGTTCTGTTCCTGCGGAAAAGCGCAAATGTTACTCGTTTAGCCTCGCGGAAACCATGCAAAATAAGGCGCCTGGGGGCATTTCCCGGCCTTTAAATTTGGGCCAATGTTGCTATAATCGCGCACCGTTCAGGCAGCAGAGATAAATTACAAAGCAAACTCCCTTGCAGCCGCGGTATTGCCACAATGGTATTGCCATAAAGGGACCCCCGTTTTCGGGGTGCGCGTTTCGAGAAAATCAGCTGTAGTTCAGAATGAGTTCAGATACCCCGATATTTAATATAGCCACCCAGTAACAGGAGTGACCCCCAATGAAGTTGAAAGCAACCGTTGCAATTGCTGCCGTATCGCTGCTTGCCAGCATTTCCTCAGGCGTTTTCGCCGCCGGTGATGCCGAGCGCGGCAAAGCCTATTACGCCACCTGTGGTGCCTGCCATGGCGCCAACGGCGAAGGCATGGAAGCGTTGAACGCACCTTCCCTGGCCGGCCAGGAAGAATGGTACGTCATCCGCCAGCTGCAGAATTTCAAGAACGGTATTCGCGGCACCAATCCGAAGGACACCTTCGGCATGCAGATGGCCCCCATGGCGCAGACACTGCCGAATGACCAGGCGATCGAGGATGTAGCCGCCTACATCAGTACACTGGCCAAGTAAGCCCTTGCAGTTAAAAAACCCGGCGACAGCCGGGTTTTTTTTGCGTTAAAGAATCAGATCGCGGTGTAATCGAGCACCTGCTCCACCACCAGCTGCGGACTGAGGTTGCCCCGGAACTCGTTGACGTCGAGCCGGTAAGCGAGGGCGATGCGGGCCAGGTTCCTGTGCAGCAGATCTGCATCGGCATTGAAGGCGATCGCATCGATCAGCGGGCCGTCACCGGGCACCTGCAAGGTCAACTTCAGGTGCTTTTCCCCCACCACGCGGTTGTTGATGACCGCGAATTCACCCTGGAACAGCGGCTCCGGAAAATGCTGCCCCCAGGGTCCGGCTTCGCGCAGCTCGCTGGCAAAAGCCAGTGAAAAACAATCCGGGCTCAATTCACCATCGACCCAGGTGGTCTGCAGCAGGGATTCCCTGTCGAGTTCTTTTCTCAGCACTTCCTCGAAGGCACTGGCAAAGGCCGGAAAATCATCCTGCCGGATGGCGAGTCCCGCAGCCATGGCGTGTCCGCCGAACTTTTGCAGCAGGTCGGGATGTCGAGTGGCAAGCGTATCCAGCACATCGCGGATGTGCAGTCCCTCGATGGACCGGGCCGAGCCCTTGATGACCTTGCTGCCATCCTCTTCCCCGCCACTATCGGCAAAGACGATACAGGGCCGATGGAATTTTTCCTTGATGCGTGAGGCGAGAATGCCGATGACGCCCTGGTGCCATGCCGGATCGTAGAGGCAAATACCGAGCTGGTCGGAGGCATGGATATCCAGGTCTGCGAGCACCGCCATGGCCTGCTCCTGCATGTCCTGCTCGATCTGGCGGCGGTCGCGATTTAGGCCATCGAGTTGCATCGCCATGTCGCGTGCGCGAGACGGGTTTTCCTCGAGCAGGCAGGCAATGCCCAGGGACATGTCGTCCAGTCTGCCCGCCGCGTTCAGGCGCGGACCTGCCGAAAAGGCGAGATCCCCGGCAACGGCCGTAACCGGATTCCTGCCCGCTACTTCCAGCAGGGCCAGTATGCCGGGCCTGCCCCTGCCGCTGCGAATGATATTGATGCCGTGGCGAACGAGACGACGATTGTTCTGGTCCAGTGGCACAACGTCGGCCACCGTGCCAAGGGCAACGAGATCGAGAAACTGCGCCATGTTCGGTTCAGGCACCTGTTTGCTGCCGAACCAGCCGCGCTCACGCAATTCGGCGCGCAAGGCTGACAGCAGGTAGAACACAACGCCCACCCCGGCCAGGGCCTTGCTGGGAAAACCGCAGTCCGGCAGGTTCGGATTGAGGATGCAGCGTGCCGCCGGCAAGGCATTGCCGGGCAGGTGATGATCCGTTACCAGCACATCGATGCCGGCAGCGTTGGCCGCCTCGACGCCATCGATGCTGGCTATGCCGTTATCGACCGTCACGATGAGATCCGGGTTGCGTGTCGCGGCGACCGCGACAATCTCCGGGGTCAGGCCGTAGCCGTATTCGAAGCGGTTGGGTACCAGGTAATCCACGCTGGCATACCCCATCGCCTGCAAGCCCAGCTTGAACAGTGCACAACTGGTGGCGCCATCGGCATCGAAATCACCGACAACGAGAATATGCTTGTCCGCTGCCATCACGTCGGCCAGCATGGCGGCAGCCCGGTCACTGTTCTTCAGCAGTCGCGGCGACAGCAGGTCGGTCAGCTCAAGCCGGCGTTCGCCTTCCTGGAATACCCCGCGGGTGGCATATATGCGCCGAAGCACCGGATGAATTGACGTATCCAGCGCCGATTCGGCCTCGGCCACGCGCTCAAGCACTTCCACCATGATCAGGCTACCTGATCCTCCCGCAACTGGCGGCGCAGGATCTTGCCCACGTTGGTGCGCGGTAGTGTGGCGCGAAACTCAACCCGGCTCGGCACCTTGTAGGGCGCCAGTCCCTGGCGGCAAAACTGGATGACCTCTTCTTCGGTCAGGTCGGGGTTTTCGGAAATGACAAACAGCTTTACCTGCTCACCCTCTTCCTTTGGTACACCGATGGCAGCAGCCTCGCGAATATCGGGATGGCGAACGACCAGGTCCTCGATCTCCGCCGGGTAGACATTGAAACCCGACACCAGGATCAGGTCCTTGATACGATCCACGATCGTCAGGTAACCGCTTGCATCGATAACGCCGACATCACCGGTGCTGAGCCAGCCATCAATCGTGAGGATGTCCGCGGTTTCTTCGGGACGCCTCCAGTAACCCAGCATCACCTGGGGACCCCGCACCTGGATTTCACCCGCCTCGCCCGGTGGCGCTATGTTGCCAGCCTCGTCGACGATTCGCAGCTCGGTCCACTTTGTGGCACGGCCGATCTTGCCTTCCTGGTAATCGGAGTAACACCCGCTGGCAACCAGCGGCGAGGTTTCGGTCAGGCCATAACCTTCAAGGATCCGGCAGCCGGTCAGTTTTTCCCAGCGCCGCGCGGTTGGCACTGACAGGGCCATGCCGCCCGAGGTGCAGACGTCCAGCCCGGAGAAATCCAGTTTGCGGAACTCCGGATGCCGGCACAACACGTTGTACAGGGTGGACACGCCGACAATACCGTTAATCCGGTGGCGCTTCAGCGTGTTGACCAGGCGGTCGGTATTGCGCGGATCGGGAATGAGAACGCCGTGATAGCCCTTGTAGATGGAATAGGCGAAATTCAGGGTGAAGGCATAGATGTGGTAGAACGGCAACGGTGCCACGATCACGCTGCCGGGTGGCGGCGAATGGTCGCCGATTGCCAGGTCCAACTGCAGCATGTTGGCAATGATGTTGCCATCCGACAGCATGGCCCCCTTGGCTATGCCCGTTGTGCCGCCAGTGTACTGGATGAGACTGAGGTGCCCGGATTCCTGGTGACCCAGTTTTTCCGGCGACAATTCCGCTAACGCAGGCATGCGCATGAAGCGCAGGTAGCGCTTTCCCTTTTTCAATACCTGTTCGAATTCAACCCGGGCGGAAAACCGGATAGCTGCCGGTTTGCGCCGACGCAGCCATTGCGAAAACCGGTATGCCAGCCTCAGGTGCCAGGGGTGGAATTCGGTAGCCCGTGTGACGATCACCTTTTCGATCGCCGTACCAGCCAGGATCTTGCTGGTGACTGGCAGCACCTCTTCCAGGGTAACCAGCGCCCTGGCCCCGGAATCGATCAGCTGGTGCTCGGTTTCGCCGGCCGTGTACAGGGGATTGATATTGACGATTACCATCCCGGCCTTGATGACGCCAAGCGCGGTAATGGGATACTGCAGCAGGTTGGGCAGCTGGATCGCCACGCGGTCGCCCGGCATGAGGGTGGATTCCCGCAGCAGCCAGGCGGCAATGGCATCACTCAGGCGATCGAGCTCCCGGTAAGTCAGTTTCGCTCCATCACAACTGAAGGCGACCATGTCGGCATGTTTGGCCAGCGCATCTGCCAGCAAATCGCGCAGCAAACCATAGTCCGGAATATCCGGGACGGCTTGATAAGTGTCGGGAGCGTCCATATGTTTGGTAAGGGTAGAAGGAACTAATTTCCGCGATTCCAGCCTAATGTACCATCACTATCCGGTTTGCGCGGAATTACCTTGAATCAAAGACAGGTTAGACCATGAAAATCAAAAACGGAATTGCTATTTTACTCTTTTTCCTCGCTGTTTCGGCTGCCCTGCTCCTGCCCGCTGTTGACACCTCTGCGGCGGACTACCTGACATTCCACACGGATGATGAAGCCAACACCATCGATATTTTCAAGAAAGCCAGCCCGGCGGTGGTATATGTCACCAACAACGCGTACCGCCGCACCGACTTTTTCTCCCTCAACGTCCAGGAAATCCCGCAGGGCACCGGCACCGGTTTTGTCTGGAGCGACGAAGGCTACATCGTCACCAATGATCACGTTATCCAGGGCGCCGACCATGTCACCATCACCCTGCAGGACCAGAGCACCTGGGATGCCGTGCTGATCGGCCGCGCACCGGACAAGGACCTGGCCCTGCTGCGCATCGAGGCGCCAAGGGAATTGCTGAATCCGCTGCCGCTCGGGGACTCCGGAGAACTGGAGGTCGGCCGCAAGGTGCTTGCCATCGGCAACCCCTTCGGCCTCGACACGACGCTGACTGTCGGCGTCGTCAGCGCCCTGGGCCGTGAAATCAACTCCCTGACCAACCGCACCATCCGCGATGTCATCCAGACCGATGCGGCGATCAACCCCGGCAACTCGGGCGGCCCACTGCTCAATTCACTCGGCCAGCTGATCGGCGTCAATTCCCAGACCATCAATCCGAACAACGGCTCCGGTATCGGCTTCGCCATACCGGTGAATACCGTGAAAAAAATCGTTCCGCAACTGCAGATGTATGGCAAGGAAGTCAGGCCGCTGCTTGGTGTGATGAATACGCCGGACAACTGGGCGCGCCAGCGCGGCATCCGCGGCCTGCCCATCTACCAGGTGACAGAAGGCATGCCCGCGGCCAATGCCGGCATGATCGGCTTTCGCCAGGACAGGCGCGGCGAGATCTACCTCGGGGACATTATCGTGGAAGTGGACGGCCACCAGATCATGACAACCGACGACCTGCTCAATGCCCTCGAACAGCACCAGCCCGGTGACAAGGTGAAGGTGGTCACTCTGCGCGACGAGGAAACACTCGAGTTCGAAGTGGAACTCGCCCCGCCAGGCTGATTACGTTACAGGGTCTTCTTTATATACCCTGTGACTGCCGACAGCTCTGCCGGCAATACAGTCATGCGCTCTTCCCTTTCCATGAGATCGGCCAGGTGCGGCGGCAACGCCGGCGTCTTCAGGCCGGCCCGCGTTATGGCGTCAGCGAACTTGGCCGGATGCGCCGTGGCAAGGCAGACCACCGGATTGGGGTTGTCCGCGCAGCAGACCCGGGCCGCCTTCACGCCGGTGGCGGTATGCGGGTCGAGCAGGTAGCCGTTCGCGGCGAACACTTCGCTGATGGTGTTGCAGGTGGTGTCGTCATCCACGCGGCAACTGTCGAAAATGTCTTTTGCAAACTGCCACTGTGCATCAGTCACTTGCTGGGCATTACGCCCGAGACCCGTGACGAATGCGGTGACCTGCTCCGTATTGCCTTCAAACAGGTCAAACAGGAAACGCTCGAAATTGCTGGAAACCATGATATCCATGCTTGGTGACAGGCTCGGCTCCAGGTTGCCCAGGTTGTACTGATTGCTGCTGATGAAGCGGTGCAGGATGTCGTTCTTGTTGGTGGCGATGATCAGCCGGTCCACCGGCAAACCCATCTTCTTCGCCAGGTAACCGGCATAAATGTCGCCGAAGTTGCCGGTGGGCACCGAGAAGGAAACCGGTTTCTCGCCGCCGGTGATTTTCAGCGCGGCATAAAAGTAGTACACGATCTGCGCCATGATGCGCGAGAAGTTGATCGAGTTGACCGCCACCAGCTGGTAGCCCGCTGGCAGGAAACCCTGGTCGGCGAATGCCTGCTTCACGATGTTCTGGCAGTCATCGAAGTTGCCCTCGATGGCGATACTGTTGACGTTGTCGCCAGGCACGGTGGTCATCTGGCGGCGCTGCACTTCCGATACGCGGTTGTGCGGGTAGAGGATGTACATGTCCACCCATTCGCAGTGACGGCAGCCTTCCAGCGCTGCCGAGCCGGTGTCGCCGGAAGTAGCGCCAAGAATGGCGACATGTTTTTGCCGGCGCGCGAGAAAATAATCCAGCAACCTGCCGAGCAGCTGCAGCGCAAAATCCTTGAATGCCAGGGTCGGGCCATGGAAGAGCTCGAGGACATACTCGTTGTCGCCCAGCTGCTGCAAGGGTGCGACCTCGGGATGGGAGAACACGGCATAAGTGTCATCGATGATGGCGCGCAGGTCCTCTTCCGGCATGCAGTCTGCCACGTACAGGCGAATGATTTCGAAGGCCAGTTCGGCGTAGCCGAGATCTTTCCAAGCATGCAATTGTTCGGCGCTCACCTGCGGCACCTGCTCGGGAATGTACAGACCGCCGTCCGGGGCCAGGCCTGTCAGCAGGACCTGCTCGAAATTCTGCGCAGGGCACTTGCCGCGTGTGCTGATATATCTCACTCGTTGCCCCCTATTCCAGCCGGTCCATGCGGATACGCGTTACCTTGCCTGACACGGCATCGAGTGCCTCGATATTCGCGATCGCTGTATTCATGGTGCCTTCCTGTATCTCATCGGTAAGGATGATCACGGACAGGACCTGTTCGCTGTCATGCACGCGCGGCTCCTTCTGGATCACCGCCTCGATGTTGATCTCGAAGTCGCCGAGAATCTCGGTGATATCCGACAGCACGCCGGCCTTGTCCTTGGCCTGCACACGCAGGTAGTAGGCGCTGTCGACCGCCTCGATGGGCAGCACCGGCAAATCGGACAGGCTGTCTTCCTGGAAGGCCAGCGCCGGAACGCTGTCCTGCGGATGTGAAATACTGCGTGCCACATCGATGACATCAGCCACGACGGCAGAGGCAGTCGGCAGCGCGCCGGCTCCTGCACCGTAATACATGGTCGGACCCACGGCATCACACTGCACCATTACTGCATTCATGACGCCATTGACGTTGGCGATGAGCTTGTCGTCGGCGATCAATGTCGGGTGCACGCGCAACTCGACACCATCATCGGACTTGCGGGCGATGCCCAGGTGCTTGATGCGGTAACCCAGCTCGTCAGCATAGCGGATATCCTCGATGGTGATTCCGCTGATGCCCTCGGTATAGGCTTTCTCGAATTGCAGCGGTATGCCGAACGCGATGGATGCCAGGATGGTGAGTTTGTGCGCGGCATCGATACCCTCGACATCGAAGGTCGGGTCGGCCTCGGCATAGCCGAGCGCCTGGGCTTCTTTGAGCACGTCGGCAAATTCACGGCCTTTTTCCCGCATCTCGGTCAGGATGAAGTTGCCGGTACCATTGATGATGCCGGCCAGCCATTCGATCTGGTTTGCGGCAAGCCCTTCGCGGATGGCCTTGATGATGGGAATGCCGCCGGCCACCGCCGCTTCATAATCGACCAGGACATTCTGCTTGCGGG
>JALRBG010000091.1 GCA_023257855.1 Pseudomonadales bacterium
ACCGCAAGACAGCCTGGGCTACCTGGCCGACCTGCACACGTTCCTGTTCACGCATCTGGATCGCGAGGAGCTGATCTGGACCTCCAGCATGCCCTGCGTGCTTGACGGTGACGATCACATTCCGTTGGCGCGTTACGGGTATTCCAATATCGGCAAGCTCAAAACACTGTACAGGTCCGGCCTGAGTTTCCGCTATGGCCGCGCCATGCAGACCATTGCAGGCATTCACTTCAATTTTTCCCTGCCCGACAGTTTCTGGACACTCTACCGTGACCTGGTTGGCAGCGACCAGTCGCTGATGGATTTCAAGACCGTCCAGTATTTCAACCTGATCCGCAACTTCCGCCGCTACTCCTGGCTGCTCCTGTACCTGTTCGGTGCTTCGCCTGCGGTATGCAAGAGTTTCGTGCGCAACAATCCTGACCATGGGCTGGAGCAATACGACGACCACTCGCTGTACATGCCTTATGCCACCTGCCTCAGGATGGGAGATCTCGGTTACACCAGCGATGCCCAGCGCTCCCTGTATGTCAGCTATAACAGCCTGGATGAATACGCCCGTGACCTGACCAGCGCCATCAGGACAGCCTACCCGCCCTATAGCAAGTTCGCTCCGGAAAACGGCAAGTTCAAGCAGCTCAATGACAGCATCCTGCAAATCGAAAACGAGTTCTACAGCACGGTGCGTCCGAAACGCACTTCGAGCTCGGGGTTGCGTCCGGTGAAAGTCCTCAAGCAGGAAGGTGTGGAATACATCGAGGTTCGCTGTCTCGACCTGAACCCATTCATGCCAGTGGGTATCGACGAGGAAGAAATCCGCTTCCTGTCCAGCTTCCTGCTGTTCTGCCTGCTGCGCAACAGCCCTCCCTCCAACAAGGATGAGTACCAGGAAATCGACAGCAACCTTAAAACCGTGGTCAACCGCGGCCGCGAGCCCGGCCTTCAGCTAGAGCAGCGCGGCCAGTCTATTTCCCTGCACGACTGGGCCGGGGAAATCCTGGCAGAAGTGAGCGAGATCGCAGCACTGATGGACGACTGCCGACAGGGCGATGCCCATGCGCGCGCCACCGCCGCCCAGATCGCCAAGGTCAATGACAGCAGCCTGACACCGTCAGCGCGGATTTTGCAACGAATGGACGAACTGAAGACTCCCTATTTTATCTTCGCCATGAACCAGTCACTCGCCAACAGCGATTACTTCCGCGGGCTGACACTGAGCGATGAGAAGATGGTAACCTTCAGCGAGATGGTGAAAAAATCCGACCGGGATCGTGCGGAGATCGAAAATGCCGATGACGTCGATTTTGAAACCTTCCTGGAACGTGCCAACAACGCCTGATCACGGCATCTACCTGACACAGATTAACCGGAACACAAAAGCACACATGAACAACTCAACCATCAACGCGCTGCTGCGCACCCGCCTCGTTTACCTGTACATCTTCCTGTTCTGCATTTCCCTGCTTGGCATCGCCATGTACATGGAACACGTGATGATGCTGGAGCCCTGCCCCCTGTGCATCATGCAGCGCGTTTTCTTCCTGGCAACCGGCATCGTCGCCCTGGTGGCCTTCATCCACAACCCCGTCGCCCGGGGCAAACTGATCTATGGCGGCCTGGCCGCGGTTCTGTCTGCCGCCGGTGGCGGCTTCGCCATTCGCCAGATCTACCTGCAGCACTTGCCCAAGGATGAGGTACCGGCCTGCGGCCCAAGCCTCAGCTACATGATCGAGCAGTTCCCGCTGCGCGACGTGCTGTCGGTGATGTTCTCGGGTGACGGCAACTGCGCCGAGATCTTATGGCAGGACCCGGTCCTGGGCTGGGCCATTCCCCAGTGGAGCCTGGTGGGATTCGTCATGCTCGCCGCTGTTTGCGCCTGGCAGGCCATCCGCAAACAGCCTTCAATGCCCTGATTTTCGGTTCTTTTTGGCACTGACCCGCAAGTCTGGCAATTACGCCATACCTCTTCTACCATGCAGGTAAACCCGGCACTGTCGTGACCGGCACGTTGAGGGGGTAACATGAACAAGAACATTACTGCCACCCGGCGCCAGGAAATCGAAGCGATCATCAGCCGCTGGAAACAGCAGCGTGATGCCATACACCATGACCTCGAAGAGTCCCTGTATTCCGATCACGCGCTGCAGGTCGACGAGCAGGATTTTCCCATCGAAGTTTTCTGTGAATCCCTGATGGACTACATCTCGGCAGGCCATTTCGAAGTCTACGAGACTCTGCTCCACGAAAGTGCTGCTGAACTCGAGGCCCACCGGGCACTGCTGGCCAACATCTACCACAGCATAGAAACCACGACCGACCTGGCTCTCTCCTTCAATGACAAGTACAAGAACGAGCTGGTGCACTCTTCGGAAGACAAGTCGCTACCGGATGACCTGTTTGCGCTCGATAATGCGCTGACCATTCGCTTTGCCCTGGAAGACCAGCTGCTCGACCTGGCCAGGGACTGAATACGTTTTCCTGACTTGGTTTATCTATTTCCTTTTCCAGCGGTGGAAACTGTCCAGCAGCGGATAGGCCCATTCCGGTGAATGCGCCTTGCGCCAGACACCTGCGGCAAACTTGCCGCTTTCCGACCAGGTAGGATAGACATGGATGGCGGCCATGATCTTTTTCAGGCCTAGACCGTTGTTCATGGCGAGGATGAATTCATTGATCAATTCGGAAGCATGGGCACCGACAATGACGGCACCAAGAATCCTGTCTTTGCCCGGCATGGTCAGCACCTTGATGAATCCCGTGGTCTCGCTGTCAGTAACAGCCCGGTCGAGGCCGCCGAGATCGAATCGAGTCAGTTCGTAATCAATGCCATTTCCCCGCGCTTCTGCTTCACTAAGGCCGACACGCGCGACTTCCGGATCGGTAAAGGTGGCCCAGGGCACGATATCGTAGTGAATGCGGAACTTTTTGAACATGCCGAATAGTCCATTGACCGCCGCGAACCAGGCCTGAAAAGAAGCCATGTGGGTGAACTGGTAGGGCCCGGCAACGTCGCCGCAGGCAAAGATGTTCGGATAGTTGGTCTGCAGGAACTCATTCACTTTCACCGTGCCGTTGTCATTTCGCTCCACGCCCAGTGATTTGAGGCCAAGTTTCTCCGTGTTTGCCTGCCTGCCAACGGCGACCAGCACCCTGTCGAACTCAACACGTTCAAGACCGCCCTGGCGTTCCATGATGGCAGCATGACCACTGCCTGCCGCCTCGATGCGGTTGACCCTGGCGCCGGTAATGATGCGGATGCCTTCTTGGCCCAAACGCGCAGCGATACAGGCTGACACATCAGCATCCTCGCGTGGCAGGATGCGGTCCTGCATGTCAACGAGGGTGACTGTGGACCCGAGCCGGGCGAAGGCCTGTGCCAGCTCACAGCCGATCGGTCCTGCACCCATCACCAACAGGCGGCCAGGCAGTTCCTCCAGGTCCCAAAGATTGTCCGAGGTCAGGCAGCCGCAATTCTGCAGACCCGGTACCGCCGGTATAAAAGGACGCGCGCCGGTGGCAATGACGATATTCCGGGTACGTATTTCGCTGCCATTGACGCTGACCGTCCAGGGCGACGTGATGATTGCCTCACCTTGCAGGCAATCCACACCCAGCCGGGTATAGCGCTCGACCGAGTCGTGGGGCTCGATGGTTTTTACAATTTCACGCACCCTGTCCATGACGGCGGAAAAATTCACCTCCGCCTGC
>JALRBG010000232.1 GCA_023257855.1 Pseudomonadales bacterium
CAGCGGCAACCGCGAACACCGGACGAACATCCTCGCGGGCATTGCGCCGGTATTGCTGTGCGCCATAGTCGCCCTTGGCATAACCCGCGAGGTGTCGGAAATCATCCTCTACATGCAGGGCGTCATGGCGGTGCCGGCGAATATTTCCCCGGTTGTGCTTGGCACTATCATGGCGACGGGTATCGGCATCAGCAGCGGCATCGTGCTGTACTACCTTGTCCTCGCCTTGCCGGTGATCTGGAGCTACCGTGTATCCATGCTGCTGCTGGCCCTGTTTGCCGGCAACCTGTCCTCGCAGGCCGTGCTCCTGTTAACGCAGGCCGACTGGCTGCCCTACACGCGGGAACTCTGGGACACCTCCAACCTGATCCCGGAATACTCGGTGACCGGCCAGCTCCTGTATGCGCTGGTGGGTTATGAAGCCAACCCGTCACTCCTGCAGTGTGTACTGTACCTGGCCAGCGCCATCCTTATCGCTTTCAGTCCGCTGTTCCTGCTGGCCTGGAAACGCCAGAGTGGTAACCGTGCAGGGGAGGTATAACGATATGACGCGGATCTGGCGCAACGCCCTCTGCTCTATGTCCCTGCTGGTGCAAAGCAGTATCGTACTGGCGGATGGCATCGTCGTGGACAAGATCTACCACCCCTATGTCGATGCCCTGGAAACGGAAATTGAATACCGGGCAGTTATCCAGGACAGACAGCCTGACCTGGTGACTCCCGGCCAGATTCACCAGTTTGCCGTTGGCAGGGCTTTCGGCGACCGTTTTTTCGGCGAGCTCTACGCCATCGGTGCCCGCAACCGGTCGGGAACCTTCTCGCTGGAAGCCTGGGAAGCGGAACTGAAATGGCAATTGACCGAGCAGGGTGAATACGCCATCGACTGGGGTCTGCTGTTCGAATACGAAGATGAAGTGGAAGAGGATATCCGGGAAGTCACCGTTGGCATTCTCGCGGAAAGGGAATTCGGGCCCTGGAGTGGTGCCGCCAACCTGATGCTGATCAGTGAATGGGGCCGGGACATCAACGATGAATTCGAAACCGCGCTGAACCTGCAGGCCAGATACCGCATGTCGCGGACATTTGAACCCGGCCTGGAGTTCTATGCCGGTCAGGATTCCCGCGGCATCGGTCCCGTTGTCCAGGGCACGATCAACCTGGGCTTGCGAAAAAGCCTGCACTGGGAGAGCGGGCTCATCTTCGGGTTGGGCAGCGACAGTCCCGACACCAGCTTTCGCTTTCTCTTCGAGTATGAATTCTGAGGCGAGCCCTCAGCATAATTTGATCCATCTCAAACAGGTTGCCGTTTTTTTCCGTTTCGACAGCTAACCTGCCGCACATCAGCTTTTAATATCCCGAGGAAACCTAATATGTAAGGTAACCGTAAGGTTGCGTCAGTAAAGTGACGCCTGGCGCTTGGGTCGCCATTTCATAAAACAGGTAGGCACCATGTTTTCAATGCTTGCACGAATTTGTGCAAATAAACTCATTTTGCCCCGCAACAGCGGTCTTGCGCTGGTTACGCTCATGCTGCCGTTGCAGGCAGTCCTGGCACAACATGACCATGCGCCCCTCCGGGTCAGTGATACGCTGACTTTCAACGATATTTATGCCAGTGCAGTGGTAAAGGCACCCGAGGCATTGGAAACACCCGTCAGGGAAACGCAGGCGGTGAGTTTTCGCCAGTCAGGCGGGAGCCTTATCGCCGGACAACCCAGCCTGCAAATGAATTATTACGACGACGGCCTGCTCGACGATGTCGGTCTTCAGGAGTTCGAATACGGCGTGCAAGTGCCGCTGTGGCGCCCCGGCCAGAAGCGCGATGCCCGTCAACTGGGCAAGTCCTACGAGGAGCAGGTAGAGCGCTGGAAAAGCGCCCTGGCCTGGATCGTGGCAGGGCGCGTGCGGCAGGTCCTTGGTGAGATCGCTGTTGCCGAAGCCGGCCTGCTGTTGCAGGAGCATGCCGTGGCGGATGCCGAGAGACTGCGGGAAGTGACCGCGACCCTGTTCAATGCCGGGGAAGTAGCGCGCCTGGAGCTCATGCAATCGGAATCCCTGCTCGTGCAAAAGCAGGCGGACCTGTTGCAGGCGCAGGCAGCCATGGTCGATGCCGAGCGTTCCTATGTGGTGATCACCGGCTTGCAGGAACGCCCCGCTGTGACGCTGACCGAAACACGTGTAAATGAAGAGGACATCCAGGAGACACATCCCTGGCTGCAATACCTGCGCAGCAGCGTGGACCTGGCAGACTCACTTGTCAGGCAAAGCGAACACAATGCAAAAGGTAATCCCACCCTGACCCTGGGTTCGCGGCAGGAAAGGCCGGATCGTTTTCAGCAAAGTATCAGCAGCGTCTCTCTGCAGCTGAGCATTCCCTTCGGCGGCAAGAACTTCGTGTCATCGCGCAGCAGTTCCGCGCGGCGTGACAAGGTGGATGCGGAAGTGGCCTGGCAGAACGCCTGGATCGAATTGAACCGGCAGCTGCACGAAGTGGAACATGACCTGTATATCCTGGACCAGGAAGAACCGCTGCGCAGGACCCAGGCTGAGCTGAGCCGGGAGCGCTTCGACATGGCGCTCACCGCATTCTCCCTGGGTGAAGTTACCCTGGCCCAGGTCGTTATCGCCCAGCAGGAAGCCCAGGAAAGCGACCGCGCCCTGCAAATGCTGCTGGCCGAAAGCCAGCGCCAGGTCACCCAGTACAACCAACTCATAGGGGTAATGCCATGAGAACCGCACTGAGCCGAATCACTATAGCGGCTGCCTTGCTGCTGGCCGGTGAACTCCAGGCCCAGGGACATATCGATTTGTCCGCTGGTGAAATCCAGCGCTTTGGCATCGAGTTCAGCACCGTCCAGGAAATGGACGGTTCGACCGGTATGCGCGTGCCCGCGACCATCATCAACTCGCCGTTGTCAGTGTCCGGCCTCACTGCCCGCTATGAAGGCATTATCGAGGGCTGGGACGTGATGGCGGGTGAATTGGTCGACAGGGACCAGTTGCTCGGCACCATCAACAGCCAGGAGGTGCTGGGTATACAGCAGGAATGGATCCTGGCCGACAGCGTGCTCCAGGAAGCGCAATTCAATCTCGGCAAGGATGAAATGCTCTTTGCCGAAGGTGTGATTTCCGAGCAGCGCCTGGTGCAGACGCGGCGCAATTTCCAGCAGGCGCGCATCAATGCCCAGGCTGCCCGGCAGAAACTGGTGCTGGCAGGCTACTTCGATGCACAACTGGAGGCATTGAAGGCAAACGGTGACGGCCTCGGCCTGTACTACCTGCGTTCGCCGATGCAGGGGCAGGTCAGCCACCTGGAGCAGGAAACCGGTGCCTATGTCACCGCCAGTACCAAGCTGGTGTCTTTTTCCAGCGGCAATCTCTGGGTGCGCTCGGAGCTGCCGGCGCGTCTGGGTCAACAGCTGACGATCGGCCAGACACTGCGCCTGGCCGACAGCGGCCAGGAGCTGACCCTGCGCTTGATGGATTACGCTGCCGATGAGAATTCGCAGATGCTGCATGTGTATGCCGAATTTGATGATGAAGTGAATCGCCTGCCCGGGCAGGTTACCAACCTGCTGTTGACCCCGGCCGATGGCGGTGTGCTCATCCCTGCCAGCGCCGTGGTACACAGCGGCGATGCAACCCAGGTTTTTATCCGCACTACGGGGGGCGTTGATGTCCGCACACTGACCCTGATTCCTGTGGGTGACGCCTACCTCGCACAGGCGGGAATCAGTGCCGGGGATGAGGTCGTCACCCGTGGTGCGGCCCAACTCAAGGGTATCCAGCTCGGCCTGGGCGGCGAGTAACGGGACAGGGAGCGCCAGATGTTTTCCCAGTTGATCCAGTTTTCACTCAGCCAGCGCCTGATGACCTGCCTGCTGGCATTGCTGCTGGTTGGCTTCGGCACACGGGCCTTGATGAACCTGCCCATCGATGCATTCCCCGATATATCGCCGACCCAGGTGAAGATCATCATCAAGGCGCCGGGCATGACACCCGAGGAAGTGGAGTCCCTGATTACACAGCCCATCGAGGTGGAACTGCTGGGCATACCGCGGCAGGACATCCTGCGGTCGATTTCCAAGTATGCGCTCAGCTCCATCACGCTGGATTTCGAGGAAGGCACCGATATCTACTGGGCGCGCCAGCAGGTTGCCGAGCGTATCAATAATGTCTGGGATGACCTGCCCGGCGATGTCAGCGGCGGCCTTGCGCCGATGAGTACGCCGCTGGGCGACATGTTCATGTTCACGGTGGAAAGTGAAGTCCTCAGCCTGGAGGAGAAACGCTTCCTGCTGGACTGGACCATCCGGCCGGCATTGCGGACAGTGCCAGGTGTGGCCGACGTGAATTCACTGGGCGGTTTCGTCAAGACCTACGAGGTCATTCCAAGGCGCGCGGAGATGGCGGCATTGCAGGTGCGCAACGCCGACATCATCGAGGCGCTGGAACTGAACAACAAGAATGACGGTGCCGGCCGTATCGACCAGGGCGAGGAAGCTATCCTGGTGCGCGTGGCGGGAGCCATCACCACCCTGCGGGATGTCGGCAACATCCTCGTCGAGAATGCCTCCGGCCATCACATACCCCTGTCCGAAGTGGCCGACATCCGGCTCGGCGCGCTGGAGCGCTACGGGAGCGTCACGGCTGACGGCCAGTCGGAAGTGGTGCAGGGCCTGGTGATCGGGTTGCGTGGCGCCAATGCCCGGGAAGTGGTGGAGGGTGTACGCACCAAGCTGGCGGAACTGGAAGCAAGCTTTCCGGAAGGCACGTCCATGCAGGTTTTCTATGACCGCAGCATACTTATCGAGGGTGCCGTGAATACCGTATCCAAGGCGTTGATCGAGGCTGTGGTTCTTGTGATCGTGCTGCTGGGCCTGTTCCTCGGTAACGTGCGAGCCGCCCTTACTGTGGCAGCAGTGCTGCCGCTGTCGGCACTCATTACCTTCCTGATGATGAACGCCATGGACATGTCGGCCAACCTGATGAGCCTCGGCGGCCTGGTCATCGCCATCGGCATGCTGGTGGATTCATCCATCGTGATCGTGGAGAACATCGTGTCATCCCTGCACCGCCAGCAGGAGACCGG
>JALRBG010000263.1 GCA_023257855.1 Pseudomonadales bacterium
ACGGTCTCACTGGCATCCACCTTGCCGTTGACCCTGTTGACCACCCACTGCAGAACGCGCATGTTCTGCCCGAAACCCGGCCAGATGAACTTGCCGTTGGCGTCCTTGCGGAACCAGTTGACGCGGAAGATTTCCGGCAGCTGTTCCACCTTGTCCTTCATGCTGAACCAGTGCTTCCAGTAATCGCCCATGTTGTAGCCGCAGAACGGCAGCATGGCCATCGGGTCGCGGCGAATGGCTTCCTGGTTTTCCGCGGCTGCGGTTGCCTCGGAACCGAGGGTGGCGCCCATGTAGACACCGTGCGTCCAGTCCTTGCTCTGGTAGACCAGCGGGAAGGTAGTGGACAGGCGGCCGCCGAACAGGAATGCACTGATGGGCACGCCCTTCGGGTTTTCCCACTCGGGGTCCACGCTCGGGCACTGGCTGGCCGGTGCAGTGAAACGCGCATTCGGGTGTGCCGCCTTGCGGCCGCAACCCGGGGTCCAGTCCTCGCCCTTCCAGTCGATCAGGTGTGCCGGCGCCTTCTTGGTCATGCCTTCCCACCAGACATCACCGTCATCGGTCAGCGCCACGTTGGTGAAAATGGTGTTTTCTTTCATGGTTTCCATGGCAGCGGGATTCGAATCCATGGAGGTGCCCGGTGCAACACCGAAATAACCGGCTTCCGGGTTGATGGCATACATGCGGCCGTCGGCACCCGGCTTGATCCAGGCGATGTCGTCACCGACGGTGTGCACCTTCCAGCCTTCAAAGCCTTCCGGCGGAATCAGCATGGCCAGGTTGGTCTTGCCGCAGGCGCTTGGGAAAGCACCGGCGATGTAGGTCTTCTCCCCTTCCGGGTTTTCGACGCCGACGATCATCATGTGCTCTGCCAGCCAGCCTTCATCACGCGCCATGACGGAGGCGATACGCAGGGCCACGCACTTCTTGCCCAGCAGGGCGTTGCCGCCGTAGCCGGAGCCATAGGAAACCACTTCGCGGGTTTCCGGGTAGTGCACGATATAGCGGTTTTCGGGATCGCAGGGCCAGGACACGTCCTGCCTGCCATCGCTCAGCGGATAGCCGATAGAGTGCAGGCACTTGATGAAGTTCCTGTCGCCCAGCACGTCCAGCACCCGGGAGCCGATACGCGCCATGATGCGCATGCTGACAACCACATAGGGGCTGTCGGTGATCTGGACGCCGATCTGGGCAATGTCGGAGCCCAGCGGGCCCATGCTGAACGGAATGATGTACATGGTGCGGCCACGCATGCAGCCCTTGAAGAAGCCTTCGAGTTTGCCGCGCATTTTGTCGGGTGCCATCCAGTTGTTGGTGGCGCCGGCATCTTCTTTCTTTTCACTGCAGATATAGGTGCGGCTTTCGACGCGGGCAACGTCGCGGGGATCGGAGCGGGACAGGAAGCTGTTGGGGCGCTTCTCGGGATTCAGCCGGATAAAGGTGCCGGCGGCGACGAGCTCTTCACAAAGCCTGTCGTATTCTGCCTGGCTGCCGTCACACCAGTAGATGTCACGGGGCTGGCAAAGGTCTTTGATTTGGTCGATCCAGGTGAGGAGTTTCGTGTTGGTGGTGGCCTGGGTAGAGGTCATATAGGGTAAAGCTCCGCAAATTTCCCGTGGCGGATAACCACGTTTTTTCGAAGCGGTGCATTTTAGTCGTTCTTGGGCTGTTTGAGTACCTGCAAATGCGAATTTGCAGGTAAAAAAGGAGTTATTCACAGCTTGTCCCCACCATGGCGCGCCGGTTTTGAATGGCGCGGGGTAAAGTGGTACATTAGCGCGCTTTTTCAACCCTCTGAATTCGCTGGATTCTTCAATGACAACATACAAAATTGCCCTGCTGGATGGCGACGGTATCGGCCCCGAAATCATGGCAGAAGCCGTAAAGATCCTGAAACTGGTCGAGTCGCGCAACGACGTGACCTTCGAGCTGGTCCACACGCCTTTCGGTGCCAGTGCCTGGTTCGAGACCGGCTCCTCCTACCCCGAGGCCAGCAAGGCCGTCACCGATGCCGCGGACGCCATACTGAAAGGCCCCATCGGCCTGTCCCACGAAGAATCCAAGAAGATTCCGGTGGACGAGCAGCCCGAACGCGGCGCCCTGCTGCCCATGCGTCGCCGCTACAACACCTACGCCAACTTTCGCCCGGTATACCTGCCGAAGGGCCTGGCGCATTTCTCGCCCCTGAAGCCGGAAATCATCGGTGAAGGCATCGACATCATGATGATCCGCGAACTGGTGGGCGGCCTTTACTTTGGCAAGAAGGAAACCGGCATCAACGAGGACGGCCGCCGCTATGTCAACGAGACGCTGGAATATGACGAAGACCAGATCAAGCGCATCATGAAGGTGGCCTTCGAGACCGCCATGAAGCGCAAGAAGGTGCTGCACAACATCCACAAGTCCAACGTGCTCAAGTCCAGCGTGCTGTGGAACGAGGTGATGGAGGAAGTGCACGCCGACTACCCGGACGTGGAAGTGATCAACATCCTGGTGGATGCTGCCGCAACGTATCTCTGCCTGAAGCCCACCATGTTCGACACCATGGTCATGGAAAACATGTTCGGCGACATCCTGTCCGACCAGGGCGGCGGCATACTCGGCTCCCTGGGCCTCATGCCCTCGGCCTGCGTGGGTCCGGAAAAAGCCTACTATGAGCCGTCACATGGATCCGCGCCGGACATCGCCGGCAAGAACATCGCCAACCCCTACTCCATGATCGGCAGCGTGGCGATGATGCTGGATATGTCCTTCGGTATGAAGGAAGAAGCCGACAAGTTGTGGCATGCGATGCAGTCGGTATTTGCTGCCGGCTTCAGTACGCCGGATCTTTCCAAGGAGGGTTCAGGTGTGAAGATGATTTCAACGTCAGACTTTGGGGACAAAGTCGCTGAGACATTCAGCAAGTCATAATTTTATATAAAATAGTTTTTCCTATCGGAAGGTTGATGGCACTTCTTTTTAAAAAGAAGTGCCACCCCCCCTGGCAAGGAAAAAAATAATTAAGAAATAAGCTTCTGTATATCCGGCCATGATTTCTGCCCGTTGGCAAACATCTCATCACGCAACCCATCCGGCAGCCATTTGGTAAAAGCAGGCTCAAAGGTCGGCCGTTTCCTGATGGTTTTAAACCATCGCTCCACATTCGGCAACCTGCCGTTCTGCCATAACGGTGCCATGGCCAGGGCCGCCAGGCGGTTAACATAGGGCGCCATCGCCACGTCGGCCATGGTAAACCGGCTGCCAACCAGCCATTTGCTTTTTGCCAGCACCGCTTCCATTTTGTCTAGGTAATCCAGGTACAGGCGAATCTTGTCCTTCGCGCCAGGCGCCTCGATACCTTCCTGTATCCACTGCCATTTCAGCAGGCGGGCGGCCTTGCCGGCGCTGTCGCCGTTTTCCACGAAATCCTCGAAGCTGCCGACGCCGTTGCGCAGGATCGTGTGGCGGTGGGACACCACGTAAGTGATCGCCGAGCAGGCCGGGTGCAGCTCCTCGTCAACCGCCTTGGTCCACAGGCGCACCTGTGCCCGGCTTTTCGGGTCGACAGGCATCAGCGGATAATCCGTGTATTTCTCTTCCAGGTATTCACAGATCACCGTGGATTCCGGCAGCACAAAGCTGCCGTCAACCAGCAACGGCACCACCCCCTTGGGATTCAACTTCAGGTAGGCCGGACTGAATTGCTCGCCCGCCAGGATATCCACGTACCGCCCTTCCCAGTCGAGTCCTTTCTCCTCGAGGGCGAAGCGCACCTTGGCGGCGCAGGTGGAGGAACCATGGTGGTAGAGAGTCAGCATGTATTTTGTTTCCTGTCAGAAGCCACTCGTCCCTAGTGGTTAGTGGCTATTGGCTGGTATCAGACCAGCTTTCGAATGACATCACCGGTCACCACCGCACCTGCTTTGATGACGCGGGCGTTGATGCCGCGCAGGTTGAGCGACTTGCCCAGGGCGGAGTTGACGAACATATTGGCGTCGCGACCGAAACGGGTGCCGAACTTGGCGCAACCGAGATGCGGCAGCGGCGTCACTTCCAGTTCCGCGGACCCGATGGCCAGGCGTGTACCCGGCGGCAGGTTTTCCACGCTGAGGTCGAAATCCACGTACAACTGGTCGCCGGCTTCGGGCCAGCGAGCCTCGGCGTCGGTGATGGCCTTGATGGCGCGGGTGTTCATGATGGTGATCTGGCGTCCCGGGTCGGCCTTGCCGCCGGGAGTATGCTTGTCGCCGCGGGTGACCCAGTTGTCACCGACCAGGCCCTTGTCCAGGTCGAGATCGCAGCTCTTGATGATCATGCGCTCGTTGGTCTGCGGACGCGACACGATCAGGGTCACGGTGCCGGCATCCGCCGGGGACCGGCGGATATCGTCGAGATGGGCTTCCATCTCTTTCAGTGCCCTTACAACAACTTCTTTCATGACCTTCTCCTTTTGGGATGGTTGTTGCGGAGACTCATGCTCCGGTTTGCTGATCTGTGGATTGCACAGATCAGCTGTAATATGCGTTGACTGCCCCGATAAAGGCATCGATGTCGTCGGCCGTGACCTGCATGTGGGTGACCAGGCGGATGGCCTTGGCAGCATCCACCAGCATGTCCTTGCCGGCCAGGTAGTCGGCGAGGTCCTGGTGGCGCCCGTCCTTTGGGCGGAAGAACACCATGTTGGTCTGCACACCGGCCATGTCCACATCCAGCGCATCGATAGCGGCCAGGCCCTCTGCCAGCCGGCGCGCATTGACGTGATCCTCAGCCAGGCGGTCGATGTTGTGCTCCAGGGCATAGATGCCCCCCGCCGCAATGATGCCTGCCTGGCGCATGCCGCCGCCAAGCATCTTGCGCCAGCGGCGCGCGGTCTTGATGAACTCCCTGTCCCCGCACAGCACCGAACCTACCGGTGCACCCAGCCCCTTCGACAGGCACACGGACACCGAATCGAATTGCCTGGTGATGTCTTGCACGTCACACCCCAGCTTGACTGCTGCGTTGAAAACGCGGGCGCCGTCGAGATGGAATTTCAGGTGGTGTTCTTTCGCCAGCGCGCCGGCTTCGTGGATGTAGTCCATGGGCAGCACCTTGCCGCCGATGGTGTTTTCCAGGCACAGCAGTTTCGTGATCGCGAAATGGAAATCGTCCGGCTTGATGGCGGCGCGTATCTTGGCCAATGGAATGGTGCCGTCTTTTTCCACTTCCAGCGGCTGCGGCTGCACGCTGCCGAGAACTGCGGCGCCACCGCCCTCGTACTTGTAGGTGTGGGCATCCTGGCCGACGATGTATTCCTCGCCGCGCTGGCAATGACTCATGATGGCAAGCAGGTTGGACATGGTGCCGCTGGGTACAAACAGTGAGGCGGCCATGCCGGTGATGTCGGCAGCCAGGTCTTCCAGGCGATTGACGGTGGGATCGTCGCCCCAGACGTCATCACCAACGGGCGCGGCGGCCATGGCTTCGCGCATGGCGTCGGTTGGCTTCGTTACCGTATCACTGCGTAGATCGATCATAATGGTGTCTCAACAAATTCGACAAAGGATAAAAGATAAAGGCTGAGATCATGGATGCGGCGGCTATCAGCACTGTTATCTTTTATCCTATATG
>JALRBG010000271.1 GCA_023257855.1 Pseudomonadales bacterium
GGTTTCAGCCAGCTTGGTCCAGGCGTTGGTGCGATTGCCGTGCAGGTTCAGGGTGCCGCCCGACATCATGATGCCGCGGTCGCCCATGCCCATCAGCTGTTCGCCTTCCATATTATCGGTGAGGGTGATGGTGGCCTTGTGGGTATGCGGCCTGGCCTCGGTGCCGATCGCCAGTTCGCCAAACACCATGATCCATTCGGTGGTCAGTTCCAGGTCAGCCTCGTCGGCGAAGCTGAGCTTGCCGTTGATGGTGAGGCCGTTCAGCGCGGGAGGACTGACGTCCAGGATCACGTCCTGGCCGCTCGCAATCACGACCTTGTCGCCCGCGGCCGGCACCCTGTTGCCCGGCCAGGTGGCCGGATCGGACCAGCGCATGGACTGGGCCTGGGTCGCGTATCCGGTGAACACGAAAAATGACAGCAAAAACAAGCGAATGGATGTGCGCATGGAGCCAGATGTCCCCTTGATAATTCGTTAATTAACCCACCAAAGCGGGCCACAGAGGATAGCATGATTTCCCGCTCAAAAAACCAGACGTATACTGCTGCCAGCAGACTGGAAGCGGGAAAACGAACAGGATGGTTCAGGTACAACGGCTCAAGATAACCTGATACCTTTGATTAACAGGCACTCTGGTTTATAAACTGATCCCTGAAGTAAAGGAGCTCAAAATGAATACTGAACCAAAAAACGACAAAGACACGAACAGTGGGTCCCATACGGGATAATGAACTGGCCCGCTGCCCTGATGCTGGTTCTGTGGCTGCTGGTGATCCTGGGATTTTCCGGCCTCGAAACGTTCAGCCTGTTAAGCTCACCGGTCGTGCTCGGCATCATCCTGGTTGCCGCTGTTGCTGTGACCGCATGGAGCGCGTTCAGGTATTTTAAATCCCGCGACGAAAAAGCCTGAGCACAGGAGCCGATCAAGAGTTACGCGCTGAAACCTGGCGCAGATAAACCAGGACAGCGCCGGCATTCGAGCGCTCCTCCGCATAGGAATCAATGTAGCCCTGGTCGAGGAAGTACTCGCACTGCCTGAGCACCTCGTCACGTATACGCCCGCCGCCCACGATCAAGCGCACTCCGCGCGCATAGCCTTCCCAGGCCTGCTGCAAAACCTCAATCATTTTCACGCTGGCCTGGTGCAGTGTTTCCTGCTGATGGGCAATATCCCGGGTCAGTATTGAGCCATCGCTCTGGCTGAGCAGGTCTTCGTCGCATTTCAGGCACGTACAACGAATGTGGCGATCACGAAATTCGGAAATCGCGATCGGCGTTTCCATGCCGCAGTGCAGGCATTTCCTTAAATCAGTAGCGGGCATTGTGTAAATCAAAAGGGTCGAAATCAAAGGGGTCAGAGCCACTTGATTTTCAAGTGGCTCTGACCCCTTTTGTTTAAAGATCAGTTGCCTATGCTGCGCAACTGGTTGCGCAGTTCGTCTTCCACTGTCTCCCTGGCCTCGTCTTCCAGGTCATCAACGGCTTCTTCGGCCATTGCCTGGGCTTCTTCCACGGCAGTATCGATCCTGGTCTCGGCATCCGCCATGACCTGCTGGACCTGCTGTTCCACCTGTTCGATGATTTCCGCACCTTCGGTCATGACAGACTGGGTCATGGCTTCCCGCTGCGTGGTGGACGATGTCGCGGGTGCCTGTGCAGGTGCAGAGGTGTCTTCCCCGCCGCAGGCGGTTAACAGGACTAGGGCAGAAAGAACGGATACGGCTGGCAAAAGTGATTTACGGGACAAGAAACGCATAGAAAACTCCAAAAAGTAAATGAAAACTAGCGACTGAGCGTGATGCTGGCTTGCGTGTTCGATGGCTTGATCGGTGTGAGCAGGGGCTCGGCCACGACCAGTTTAACCCAGAGAGTGTCATCGCCCCTGAACCAGGACGTCTCGTTCACCTGGCGCAAGGCGTCCAGGCTGTCCTGCTTCATGCCAGTGTTAGCGCTGGCGAAGCCCGGTACCTCGAAGATGACCCACGAGCCCTGGTCCATTTCACTCACACTGAAAGAGACTTCATCGCGCTCGGTCAGCACCTGGATCTCGGTGCCGGCCCGCACCGTGCTCTGGTTGGCCGTGATCTTGTGTTCCTTGCCATTGCGGACCACCGTAATGGGCGCCGGCGGTGCGGGTGGTGCAGGTCGGGCAACCGGAGCAGCCCCGGCAGGCCGGGGGGTAGGACGGACGAAACCGAAGCCGAAGCCGCCGCGTAATTCACCGGGTGCGGGCGGGCTTTGGATCTGACCCGGCCGGAAGTACAGTCGGCCGACATCACCCGGACACACAGCCGCGTTCCAGGTGGGCTGGATCGCACAGGCGTCTGCATCCGTGGCGACGCTGTCGTTCTCGCCGTCGTGGAGCAGGATGTAGGCATCACCCCTGCCCCCCACCGAGCCGTCCAGGTCGTGGATCGCCAGGCTGCGGTAGGCCACGGCACCGCGGTTGTCGCTGTCGAACCGGTCATCGATGTTCGGGAAATACACCGGCTTAGCATTGACGAATTGCGCACCCCTGACCGTGTTTTCAGTGGTCACCCCGGCGCCCGTGAACAGCAGCCAGGACATCGCGCCGGTTTTGCGCTGGTCGTTGTCCTGGAAATTCATGAAGGTCGTGTTCACCACTTCATGACGGTAGTCGTAGTACTCGTAACCGCGGATCGGGAAATCCGGTATCAGCGGCTTAGGCAGGCTGCGGCCGTAGGCGATTTCATCCGGCGTCTTGGGATTGCCGATGTTCTCGGTTTCCCCCACCACCAGCGAATTCACCAGCCGCGAGGTAAAGCGTTCACTGCCAAACGTGCCTGTTGAATGCGTCATGCCGATGGCGTTGTCCGCGAGCTTGGCATTGCTGAAGACGTGCAGTTCACCCCGGCCCCAGATACCGCCATGGCGGTTCTTGTAGCTGGTCAGGTCCTCGAAGTGGGATTCCACCATCTCGCTGTACGGGTCGGCAGGATTCTCCAGCGGCGTGTACGCGGTAAAGGACAGGTCGAAGGTGTTGTCTTCATTGATGTTGCGGTCGTACATGAAGCCGTCGTAGTTGGAATGGGACACGTTACCCCGGAATTCACGCAGCGGCGTACGGCGAGGCCAGGTGTTGGCGCTGTCTTCCGAGCCCAGGAAGGCGCCATTCGGGTGCTCCGGCAGGGAAAACCAGAAGCCGGTCGCATCGGACCCGGCGGCCACGTTGTCCACGAAGGTATTGTCGGGGTTGGTGATCCAGTAGGCCGCGACCGTGTTGTCGGACGGCAGCAGGGTATGCTCGCCGGACATGCTGATGCGCCTGATGGCCTGGCGGTTCTCACCAGCGATCTCGCCGTTTGGCCCGAGGTTGTACGGCACACAGTCCAGGGTGGGATGACACTTGACCTGGATCGCCAGGTTCTTGATGTACGTGTTGCCGTGCTCGATGCCGTCTTCCATGAAAAAGCAGTGACCGACGATGTTGTAGGTGATGTTGTTTTCCACGCGCAGTTCGTTGGTGCCGTGCACGGTGACGCAGCGATTGAAGGTGTCATGGATGGCCGCGTTCTTGATGTACTGGCCCTTGCCGCCGTCACCGACCAGGTGCCAGTGGATCGGGTAGCGCGCCAGCTCCAGGTGCTGGCCCATGCGGCTCAGCTCCACACCCTCGACATACATCTTGCTGGTGACCATGGCCATGATGTGGCCGCCGAAGCGCGACTCGGCCGCATCTTCCGAGGCCTGGATCCTGATGTTGCGGG
>JALRBG010000311.1 GCA_023257855.1 Pseudomonadales bacterium
GGTGCCGAGCCAGGCCAGCATGCGGCTCTGGCGCGTGGTATAGACGGTGACCTCGGCACGCATGGGCGAGACATAGGCTTCGGTACCGTATGCGTCCGCCACCGTGTACTTGTAGAGCGGTAATTCGTTGGGCGTGGCAATGGTCCACTGGTCGGGCACGGTGACCAGTCCCATGTAGGTAAATTCGGTTGCAGGAATACCCAGGAAATCGCCGGCCACACGCGCGCCTTCCTCCGGTGTCAGCTCATCGAGGAATTCACCGGTATCCGCCCAGATGAACGTACTGGGCGCGCGTACTTCGGGAAACTCGAAGACCGGACGGCCGAGCAGCGTGCGCAGTTTCGCCTCGAACGGGGAATAGCCCAGCAAACCCACAGCCTCGCGGGGCGAAATCGTCACGGCTTCCACGGCCAGCGGGCTGGCACCCTCGATGCGCATGGCCTGTGTCACCCGGGGCATGCCGCCGGCATAGATCATGACGAAGGCCGAGGCGAACCAGACAACAAACAGGAAGCTCAGCGGTATGCCGATATAGCGGTGGCTGAGAATGAGCAGGGTCTTGAATACCCGCATGGTGCTCCTGATGAATTGACTGGCTAGTGGCTAGTGGCTAGTGGCTAGTGGCTAGTGCAAAAGTGTACCCAAAACCGCCCACAACATACCAATGAATAAATTCGGCAAACCGGTAAGATAGCGGCCTCAACTGAGGAAAACCCATGGATATTCAGGACTATAACGGCAAGGCCTGGGACCAGCTTGTTGCAAGGAAAGACAAGTGGACCGTTGCGGTTGACGCCGACGCCATCGCCCGCGCACGGCAGGGAGACTTGCACATCCAGCTCACCTCGGTCAAGACTGCGCCAAGGGAATGGTTTCCGGACGATCTTCACGGCCTGAAGATACTGTGCCTGGCGTCCGGCGGCGGCCAGCAGGGACCGCTGCTGGCAGCGGTCGGGGCTGATGTCACGGTACTGGATTACTCGGAAGCACAGCTGGCGCAGGATCGCCTGGTCGCGGAACGGGAAAACCTCGATATCGCTACGGTTCGCGGCGATATGAGAGACTTGTCCTGTTTTGCCGATGAATCTTTCGACCTGGTGGTGAACCCCTGTTCGAATGTCTTCGTGCAGGATGTCCTGCCGGTCTGGCGTGAGGCATCGCGCGTACTCAAACCCGGCGGCATCCTGCTGGCCGGCTTCCTCAATCCGCTGATCTTCCTGTTCGACCTGGCGGATTACGAGAACGGCAAACTCACGGTACGCCACAAAATCCCCTATGCGGATATCAACGACTTGCCGGAGGCGGAACTGAAGGCCCTGCTGCTGGATGACAACAAGCCGGTCTGTTTCGGCCACACCCTGTATGACCAGCTCCAGGGCCAGTGCGAAGCCGGCCTGGCCATCACCGGCTTCTACGAGGATTCGATGGGAGAGGAAGATCCGCTGACTGGGATCATCGATGTGCTGATCACCACCCGGGCAGTCAAGCTGCCGGGATAAGGCTGCATATCAATTTATTTGCCCGCGCCGAGGTATCGTTTCAGCACGCGCCGGTACCAGAGAATGAAACCGGAGATGAACATCACGGCGGGCAGCAGGCCAAGCACCACCCAGATATAGGGCAGGCCCGGCCACGATCCGCGAAAGCGGCCGAAGTGCAGGTTGACCAGGAAGCGCAGCCAGCCGTCCGGGCGCTCGAAGTCCTCCAGGTCGTTGTCCATGGCGTCGACGATGTAGTCGAAGGGCTCCGGGAATGCGAAGTAGATCGCCGTGACGCCCCAGACCAGCAATAACAGCAGGGTCCAGAAGCCAAGGAAGCTGTGCAGCTGCCACATAAAAGTGTGCTGTCCGGCACGTTTGATAAGCAGGCCGTCGACCCAGCGTCGCCTGCCCTGCCACCAGATGATGATACCGGTCAGCACCATTGCCAGCAGGAGCATGCCGCCAAAGGCGTTGATCTTGCGACCCAGGATGCGATCCAGCAGCAAATCATCGTGCAGACGAGTCAGCCACTCCACCGTGCGCACCTGCCAGGGATAGGTCTCACCCAGGTCCGCACCGATGTAGTGGTCGAAGTAGCGGCTGCTTTCGACACCATTTTTTTCCAGCGCTACATACACCGCGCCGTTTTCCCTTCGCGGCGGTACGATATTCCTGACGGTGTAATCGCTGTAGATTTCTGCAACCATGCTTTCCAGCGCGATGCCGGTCAGCGCGACACCTTCGGTGGATGCGACCTGGTTCGACACGAACCAGCGGTTGATCTGGGGACGCAGTACCACGGCGGAACCCGTGACGCTGATGACGAGGATATAAATACCCAGGCCGATACCGAGCCACAGGTGCACCTGGAACAGGAAGCGTCGAAAGCGTGTAGTATGCGGGGCCTGGACCCAGCGCTGCCAGCCGATCACGATAAATACCGATGCAGGTGAAAGCAGCGATTATAGGGGGCAGGACCGAGCGGGAACAATTTCAGCGTGGGCCGGCCGGGGCGGCACTGATCTTGTGCCGCATCTGTTTTTCCGCTGCCAGGGCCAGCCGGCTTTCCGTGTAAAACAGGGCAGACGGATCGATATCCCTGTCTTTGATAACTGCTGACTGCATTTCCAGCACTTCAATCCGCTGATTACCGAAAGCGATTACCTGCTGCAGGACGATCAGCCCCGCCAGGAAAAGAAGCAGTCCGGTGACTTTAACTTTCATCCCTGCAACCTGGCGGTGATATCGGGAAACGCCACATAGAACATCAGCCAGGCCATGAACAAGGTCAGGCACAGGTTCAGCGTTTGGCCGCACACATACAGGATCAACGGCTTGCCGCCGTGGAACTGGCTCTTGAGTTCGCGAAAGTTGGCGGACAGACCAATACTGGCGAAGGCCAGGCAAAACAGCCAGCCACGCATGTCCGACGTGAAATCCAGCGCGCCGTTTTCCACCAGCACGGTGGCCGTGTTCGTGTTGAGCATCTCGATCAACAGGGAAAACAGGATGCTGGCGCCAAGGAAACCAAGGACGAACTTGGGAAACCGGTGCCAGATCTCCGAGGCGTCCACCGTGCGTCCCTGCGTATTGTCCACTTTCGCGGTCCAGTAGACGGCGATGGCAAAGGCCAGCACGCCGATGAGAATGTTCTGGATCATCTTGATCGTTGCCGCCACGTTGAGCGCGGTGTCGCCGAGGAAGGCGCCGGCGGCCACCACGGCACCAGTGGCGTCAATGGTACCGCCGATCCATGCGCCGCCGAGCACTTCCGGCATGCCTACCGCGTTGATGAACGCCGGCAGCGCCACCATCATGACGGCGGTGAAGATCATGGACAGGCCCACCGCCGTGGTCAGTTCCTCCTTGCTGGCGCGACACGCCGCCGCCGTGGCGATTGCCGCCGAAACGCCACACACCGACATGTCGGCGCTGATGGTGATGTTGAGTGTCTTCGAGGAAATCTTCAGGATCTTCTGGCCGAACCAGAACGTGGTGACCAGGACGACCGGCGTGACCACCCAGGACACGAAGATGCCCGGCAGGCCGATGGCCAGCAGCTTGCCGAAGAGCACTTCGGCACCCAGCAGTACCAGCCCGGTCTTGATATACAGCTCCGGCTGCAATGCCGGCCGCACGAATCTCGGAACGCCGAACACATTGCTCACCAGCAAGCCAAGCACGATGGCCCACAACTCGTAACCCAACCCCATGCCTCGGAATTCCAACTGGTTGGCCAGCAGGTAAGCGAGGATGCCAATGGCAAAAATGAACACAAAGCCGCGGATGAATTCATCGCCCCGCCGCCGCATCAGCAGTGAACCGGCGCCGAACAGGATGGCCAGGAAGAAAAACAAGACAATGGCTGAAAAGACGAAGTCGATGGAGAAAGCGCTTAACGGATTCAGGCCCCACCGCCCGGGGCGGGCGCCATTGACGGTATCGGACAGGAAGGTGGTCACGACATTGCCGCTGTCGTTGGCTTCGGACCACGCGTCCACACTGAAGCCGGCCCGGGATTCTGCTGCAATGAGACTGGCATTGACCTCGTCAAAAGGTGCCACGAGAAAGGCAGCCAGGGCCAGGGCAATGATGACGAATCCCAGCAGGATTGCCGCTGTGTCTTCGGTCCATTTAGCCATGCAGCCACCCCCTCCGGAGACTGTGGTCAGAATTCGAAATCGTCGATGTAATAGCGCTCGAAGTGAATGGCTTCCTCGTCCAGTTCGCCCATGAGGATGCTTTCGACGTCGTTTTCGACGCGGGTGATGTAGTTGTCGAGATCATCCTGGCTGATGGATTCAATCAAAGCATCCCGCCATACGGCCGCGTTGCGGGTATTCAGCAGGCGTACTTCATTGGTCTTGGCCCATTCACTGCCGATGCGTCCGCCCAGATGATAAAGCCTTTCCATGACCTGGGCGGCATAAGCCGATTCGGGATCATCGAGTCTGTCCAGCACCTGCCCCTGCAGGTTCAGCCAGCCGGGGGCGAGACTGTACCCGTTGTAGAAGCGTGTTACCCATGACAGGTAATCATCGCGGGTCTGGTACATCTGGGCCATCTCGTCTTCCATGAAAACCGTCTCGAAATAATCCCGCGGGTAGGCGCCTGCAGGCCACTCGATATCATCAATGGTGGCGCATCCTGCCAACAACAGCAGCGTGATTACTGTCAGGAATCTTGCAGACATGCCTGTTCCGTATAAATCCGGGTATCCGCTACTCAAACAACCGGTCCACCACGAAGCCGCCGACATCCCGGATCTGTTCGGGTGACAGGGCGCCGGTGAAGTTCGGCATGTTGTTGCGGCCGCTGGACACGATGGTGATCACGTCCCGAATATCGGTCATGTTGTTCAGCGGCATGGCATTGTTGTGGCCGCCCATGCCGTCCTCACCATGGCAAGGCAGGCAAGTCTGCTGGTAGAGGGTCTCCCCTGCCGTGTAATCGGGATCACCTTCCGCAAATACCACCTGCTGGCTTTCCCCGGCGGCATTGGTCAGCGGCAGGGTGTCGCCGGGCGTGGTTTCTTCCATTTGCCCTTCAAGAGAGAACAACCACAGGCTGTCACCGCGCGGCGAGCCCTGGAACAGGTTTCCGCCGGAATAGGCAGCAATGTACTGGGTGCCGTCCCGTTCGAAGCTGATGGCGGGCGCATTCATACCAGCGCCGGTCTGGAATTCCCAGAGCTGCATGCCGGTATCGGAGTCCAGGGCGGTCAGGCGGCCATCGCTGCGACCGACGAACACGAGATCGCCGGCAGTGGACAGGAAGCCCGAATAGCAGGCGTCGTTCCAGCGGTACTGCCACACCAGCTTGTTGGTGGTCATGTCTATCGCGGCCACGATACCGGTCGTCCTGCGGCTGGATCCGCCGAAGTTGCCGCCGGTCCAGGTTTCAGTGCCATGCTCTTCCAGGACCTCGGTTTCTTCCATGAACAGGGCCACGGAGGATTCCGAGGCACAGACATACATGGTCTGCCGTGCGGGATCGTAGGCACTTGGCGCCCAGTTGGCACCACCCGCCAGGCCGGGCTGTACCAAGACAGGTTCATAAAGGAAGGGCGTGAATATGCGGCCCTGGTTCACCAGTTGGGTGCCTTCCGGCGCCACGTCGATGAACTGGGGAATGAACGCGTCGCCGACCGGATGGGGCTGGGTCGGTGCGGTGAATTGCTCTGCCAGTTGCGGCACCGGTTTTTCCTCGATGCCGATCAGCGGCTCCCCGGTAATGCGGTCGAGGATGTATACCCAGCCGGTCTTGCTGGCTTCGGCAACAGCCTGGCGGATTTCGCCGTTCAGCTCCATATCAAAAATGATGACGGGGTTGGGCGCATCGTAATCCCACAGGTCGTGGTGGACCTGCTGGAAGTGCCAGCGGTATTCGCCGGTGTGGACATCCACGGCAACCATCGAGGTGGAGAACAGGTTGTCGCCGGGACGGATCTTGCCATTCATGTCGGGACCGGGGTTGCCGGTGGAGAAATAGATCAGGCCCAGTTCAGGATCCAGGGCCGGCGTCTGCCAGACAGTGCCGCCGCCGTAGCGCCAGACATCGTTGTCCTGCGGCCAGGTGTCATGACCGAATTCGCCGGGACCCGGAATGGTCCAGAAGGTCCATACCTCTTCGCCGGTGGCGGCATCGAAAGCCTGGACCAGGCCGCGTACACCCTTCTCGGCGCCGGAGTAGCCGGTAATGACCAGCCCGTCGTAATAAAGCGGCGCGCTGGTGATGCTGTAGCCGTCTTCCCAGCGCATACCCTGCGCTTCCCAGGCGATCTCACCGGTTGCCTGGTCCAGCGCCACGAGTTTGGCATCGAGCTGGCCGACAAACACCTTGCCGTCACCGATGGCGACACCGCGGTTGTCCCAGCCGCAACAGACCTGCTGGCCCATGCCTTCCGGGAAAACCGAAATGTAATCCCACAGTATTTCGCCGCTGTCGAAATCGACGGCAAAGACATCGGAATCACCGGTGCTCATGTACAGCACACCATCCTGGTAAATCGGCGTCCCTTCAGCCGAATGCTTGGTTTCCATGCCGGAGCCGTTGAGATGGGCGCGCCATACCGCCTTGAGGTTGGCCACGTTGTCGCGGTTGATCTGGTTCAGCGGTGAAAAGCGCTGGTTGGTGAAGGAGCCGCCATTGGTGGGCCAGGCCTCTGCCTGCGGCTGCGCCATCGGATCGCTGTTCAGGGGACTGCCCTGTGGCGCGGGGGTCCGGGCCGCGGACGGGGCTGCAGCCTGGGTGGCGGCTGCGGGCGTTTCTGCGGCATCTTCCTGGCTGCAGGCGGCCAGCATGATTGTCAATCCGGCAATGAGTATGTGAATTCTGGACATGGATTTTCCCCTGTGCCCGGCGTGGTCGCCGGTATTTTGTAGTTAAGGGGGGATTATATAGAGTGAATCGGATGTTATTCCACAGTCGGGAATTCTGACACTATAACCCTTTCCTCTTTCCTCTTGCCTCTGATTTTCAGGCCACGTGGAAGTTCCGGCGCAGGTAGCGCAGGCCGAGAAAGATGAAAGGCCAGATCACGGCGCTGGACAGGGCCGAGATCATGAAAATCAGGTTGGGGGCGGTGTTCTGGTTGTTGGCGGTCAGCACCCAGAAGGACAGCAGCTGGTGTATGCCCACCAGGATCAGGATGGTGCTGCTTTGCTGGATGGCGGTGAACATACGCATGCGCTGATACAGGCTCAGCGCCAGGTACGCCACGAGCGCCAGTGCCAGCGCATTGAGGCCAAGCAGCGAGCCTTCAAGCACATCGAGGAAGAAGCCGGCGATCCAGGCAGTGAACAGGCCGACCCGGTCCGGCAGGGCCATGACCCAGTAGATCACCACCAGCGCGACCCATTCGGGTCGGTAGGATTCCAGCCACTGCGGCAGCGGGAATACCGTGAACAAGGCCGCCACCGCGAAGGTAGCGAAGATGATCCAGCCGCCATGGTGTTTGCTGAACTTGACGGCCATTACTCGGCATCCCCCCGGAATACGAGCAACACGTTGCGGCTGCGATCGAGTTGCGCGGTGGGTTCGACACTGACGGTGGCAAACGGTTCGCCTGGGTCGTGCAGAACGCTGGTCACCACGCCGACAGGATAGCCTGCCGGGAAGCGGCCGCCGAACCCGGATGTGACGAGGACATCCCCGGTGACGATATCGAAAGTGTCAGAAATATTGTTCAGGGTCAGCCGGTGCAGGCTGTCCTGGGTGCCCGAGGCGATGGCGCGGTTGCCGTTGCGGTTGACCTGTACCGGCGTCAGATGCTGGGGATCGGTGATCAGCAGCACCCAGCTGGAATAGGGTTCCACCTCAACCACCTGTCCCAGCAAGCCAAAGGCATCGAGCACGGGCTGGCCGATGTAAACGCCATCCGTGGATCCTGCATTGATCAACACCCGCTTGATGAAGGGATCGGGGGATTCGCCGGTAACCTGCGCCAGCACGCCGCGCTCATCGACGATGCTGGAGGCATTCAGCAGTTCATTGAGCCGGTCATTTTCCGCCTCCAGGTGCTCCAGTTTCTGCAGACGGTACTGCTGGGTCAGCAACTGTTCCTTCAAACGCTGGTTTTCACCGATCAGGTAGCTGCGGCTTTGCAGGTTGTTATTGACGGAATCGGAAATCGAACGCGGTGTGTCAGCCAACCAGTGCAACGGCGTGACCAGGTAGGAAGCGTAGAAGCGGACCTGGTCCAGGTAGTTGAAGCGGCTGTCCGCTAGCATCATGATCATGGACAGCAGGGCAAGGCCCAGCAAACGATAGCCTTGCGAGGAGCTTTGTATGAATAGAGATTTAATTGGCTTCGAACCCCTACTTGATTGACAGGGATCATAGGATAAAAGATAAAGGATGCAAGATACAGGCGGGAGAGTTCAGCGAAACCCGCGGGCTTACGCCCCTTATCCTGTATCCTTCATCTTGTATCCCGCCCGAAAATATATTCGGACTGTATTCCGGCTTGCCAATCCTTTTATTTCAGTCGATGGTCAACAAGTCCAGGTCATGTGCATCCATCAGCTCCATCGCCTTGCCGCCGCCGCGCGCAACACAGGTTAGGGGATCGTCTGCCACGATAACAGGCAGGCCGGTCTCCTCGCTGAGAAGCTTGTCCAGGTCGCGCAGCAAGGCGCCGCCACCGGTCAGGACCAGACCGCTTTCGGCGATGTCCGAGGCAAGCTCGGGCGGCGACTGCTCAAGGGCGCTCTTCACTGCCTGCACGATGGCCGACAGCGGCTCCTGCAGGGCTTCGAGAATCTCGTCGCTGTTGAGGGTAAAGCTGCGCGGCACACCTTCCGCCAGGTTGCGGCCGCGTACATCGATTTCACGGATTTCGGGGCTGTGGAAGGCACAACCGATTTCCTTCTTGATGCGTTCGGCGGTGGCATCACCGATCAGGCTGCCGTAGTTGCGGCGCACGTGAGTGGTGATCGCTTCATCGAAGCGGTCTCCGCCGATGCGCACGGATTCGGAATACACCACACCGTTCAGTGAAATAATGGCGATCTCGGTGGTGCCGCCGCCGATATCGACCACCATGGAGCCGCTCGCCTGTTCGACAGGAAGACCGGCGCCGATGGCCGCCGCCATGGGTT
>JALRBG010000330.1 GCA_023257855.1 Pseudomonadales bacterium
GAGGACTCCAGTCATCCGTTATGTAAGGCGATTCCGCAAAGGATTCGAAAGTTTAGGCACCTGTGTTGCTGGGGTGTCGCCAAGTGGTAAGGCAACGGACTCTGACTCCGTCATCCGTAGGTTCGAATCCTACCACCCCAGCCAATTCTTCCCTGACTTCCACACTGTATTTTCCAAAAGCATTCGCCCATACTCGTTTTCTCACGAATACGCGTGACTGGGGGAGTACGTGAAGAATTTCGCCATATTGCTGTCTGTCCTGATTTGTGGAATTGCCTCGTTATCCATCTTTGGACAGGAAAGTTCTGGTGCCTGGACTCCAGTGACAGACGCCCGCCTGCTCAACCCCGAACCCGGCGACTGGCTGACCTATCGCCGCTCTTTCGACGCCACCGGCTTCAGCCCGCTCACAGAAATCAATCGCGACAATGTCGATGACCTGCGCATGGTGTGGTCGTATGCCATGCGCGACGGCAGCCGCTGGCTGGCCACCCCCATCATCGCCAATGGCATCATGTATATCGGGGAAGGCACCGGCCGCATCATTGCCCTGGACGCCGTCACCGGCGAACTGCTCTGGAGTTACACGCGCACCTATCCGGCCGACATCGCCCTGTCTGAAGCCAACCGCCGCTTCCGCGGCGTGTCCATTTACGGCGACACCATTTACTGGGGAACGGCGGACAGCTACGTGGTCGCCCTCGATGCCCGCACCGGGGAAAAACGCTGGGAAACCCCCACGGCGGATTACCGCGACGGGGAAGGCCATGCGCATCCGCCGCTGGTCGTCGATGGCAAGGTCTTCATCGGCATGTCCGGCGGCGATTTCGCCGCGCGCGGCAGCCTGAAGGCGCTGGATGCCGGCACCGGGGAGATACTCTGGACCTTCTATACCATTCCCGGCCGCGAGGATCCCGGTGCCGACTCCTGGGACTGGGATGCCGGTTACCCGCCGGCAGGTGCCGCCACCTGGAATACGTTGAGCTACGATCCCGAACTCAATCTCGTTTACTCGCCCACCGGCCAGCCGGCCCCCTGGACCACGACGCCGGAAGGACATGGTGATGCCCTGTATGCTAACAGTGTCATCGCCCTGGATGCCGACACCGGTGAGCTGCGCTGGCATTACCAGCTGGTGCCGCGCGACAACTGGGACCGCGCCACTTATGAAAGCATGCTCGTGGACCTGGAGATTGACGGCGTGATGCGCAAGGCCCTGATCCAGACCGGCAAGATCGGCTGGAGCGTGGTGCTTGACCGCGCCACGGGTGAATTCCTGCACGCCTTTCGCACGGCCTACGACAACACCATCACCGGCTGGACGGAAGCCGGGGTGCCCATCTACAACCCCGACACGGTGCCGCAAAAGGAAGACGTGGATTCCGGCAAGGTATTCCAGGTCTGTCCGCATCCGCACGGTGCCCGCAACCTGAATGCCCCAAGCTTCAGTGCGGAAACCGGGCTCTACTATCTCGGCGTCAACAACTCATGCATGAATGCCATGGTGGTGACGCCCGTGCGGCATACCCGCTTCGGATTGACAGGAACCACCTATACACCGTCACTGGCTCCGGGCTACGACTATGTCGGTGAATTCGTGGCATTCGACCCGGTTGCCGGCACACGCCGCTGGACCTGGCGGCCCGAAAGCGGTGCACCCATGACGGCATCCGCCCTGGCGACGGCGGGAGGAGTGGTATTCGGCGGCACGGCAGACCGGCAGTTATTCGCCCTCGACAATGCAAGCGGAGAATTGCTCTGGCAAACGCGCCTGAACGGTGATGTCTCGGGTGCGCCAGTCAGTTTCACGATCGACGGCAAGCAGTACATTGCCATCACCGCCGGCGGCGGCGCGGCGCAGACGTCCACCCTGGGACGCCTGGTCGATGTCGATATCACCCAGGGCTCCGGTGTCATCTGGGTGTTCGCATTACCTGACGGTCGTGCCCGTGAAGTGCCGCGCCCGACCCGTGTCGATATACCCGATATCTCGGTAGCAGCGGGCATCTTCAGTCCCGAACAGGCGGCACGGGGCGAACAGGTGTTCAGTGCCAATTGCAGCGGGTGCCACGCTTCCGGCAATTACGCCGGCCAGGCCTTCCAGGCCAAGTGGGGCGGTTTTACGCTGGGGGATATCTACAGTGACATTTCCGTCAGCATGCCGCCGGCCAACCCGGGCGGCCTGCCACCGGAAGACTACTCGAGCATCATCGCCTTCCTGCTTCGGGAAACCGGGTATTCGAACGCGGCTTCCGCGCAACTGCCCGCTGACGGCTTCCAGTTGCGGCGTTTTGTGATCGATGTGCCGGGGCTGAATTACTGATTTTCGTGTTGCTGTTGTAAACTCAGACCTGAAACAAAAAAACCCGGCCAGACCGGGTTTTTTATTACCTGGGTATTTGGC
>JALRBG010000066.1 GCA_023257855.1 Pseudomonadales bacterium
CCTTACCCTGGGCCTGTTCGCCACGGGAGGTGCCGGGTATTACTTTTATACTGAGGGCCTGCAGATGCAGGAGCAGCTCAACGCCGCCCAGGGACGCATCATGCAGCTGCAGAACCGCCTGAACCTGACCGACGAAGCTGCACAGCAGTCCAGCGGCACTTTGTTGGAGAAGGTGGACGCCAACTTCACCCAGATCGATCTGTTGTGGGCCAATTACCGCAACCACACCGCCAGCCTGGCGGAAATCAACAAGTTTGTGGAAAGCGCGAAGGGCACCATCACCTCGATGGAAGGCGCCATCTCCGGTCACAGCAAGACACTGAACGAGGCAACGGCGCAACTGACCAACATGCAGGCACGGCTGGAAACCATCACCAGCAATATTGCCGGCATGGATGATCTCGATGACCAGCTGACGTCCATACTCAGCGACCTCAACGGTGTCAAATCCACGGTTGCCACCCTGCAGAACGGCCTGGTCAGCCGGGTCAGCTCGACCGAGCAGGATATCGAGTCCATCAACGTCTACCGCCTCCAGCTGAACCAGACACTCAGCTCCATCCAGGACCGGCTTAATGCCTTGCAGTCGCTCGTGGGTCAATAAAAGCTACGTCGGTTTAAACTAAAAAAAGGGGAGCATATGCTCCCCTTTATTTTTTGCAGACGTATATGTCAGGGTGCCACGCACTGGAAGTTCGAGGCGGCATCGATACTGCCGCTGCCGTCATAGCGGGCTACTTCCGGGTAGGGGCAAAGCGGGCGGGAGCGGATCACTTCCCCGTTGACGATCTTCCTGGCTTCCAGCTTGACCGGGACCACCCCGGCCTCCACCCAGTCGATCACAGCGGTCATGGCATCGTTCTGGTCGGGACCCAGCCCACCGGCGCAATGGGTCATGCCAGGCAGCATGAACAGGCGAATGAAATCTTTTGCATCGGGACCATTCGCCGCCAGTGCCCGCTCGTAGTATTCAACCCCCATCATGGGCTGCAGGATCTGGTCGGCCCATCCGTAGGTCATGATGACCTTGCCGCCTTTTTCGCGGAAGGCGCTCAGGTCGGTATCCTGTGCGTCCGCCAGTCGGCTCCAGCGATCGAAAAGCCCGGTATCCCTGTCAAAATCGAAATCACGGAAATCATAGTCGGGCCGGGGCGGATCGAACGCCAGGTACTGCAGGGTGCCTATGCCAAGGCCGAAATCACCGGTAAAGCCGCCGGCTTCGTTCGGCACGATCAGGCCCATCCAGGGACTTGCGGCAATGCCGTTGGCGCCGGTGACCAGCTGCTCGCTGCCGGGTTCGAAGCCCGGGAAGATCTGGTGGTCGTCACTGGTGCGCGGACCGTCATACACTTTCTGGATGGCTTCAGCCTGGGCCGGGGTCAGGCAGGAGTCGTTGTCCTGTCCGGCGGCACAGGCGGGCACATCAGCAGGTACATCGATAGCACAGTAGCGGGGATCATCGATTAGGCCGTCTTCCAGTCCGTCGATGGCGTCACATTTTGCCATGACATGTTCAGCCAGCAGCGCCAGTTTGTCGGCCGTCAGCCCGATATTCGCAACAGCCTGGTGATTCCAGATGGCGCCCATGCTGAAACCGGTCTGGTGCACCCAGGGGGCAATTGCCACGATGCCGTCGAAGTCATCGGGATAGCGCTGGGCTTCCAGCATGCCCTGGCGCCCGCCATTGGAGCAGGAGTTCCAGTAGGCGTAATCCACGGGACGGGCATAGTAACGGGCAGTGATCGCCTTTGCGGTGACGGCCGTCAGATGCACGGCGCGGTAGGCATAATCAATCGCCTTTTGCGGGTTGCTCAATACGAAAGTGGCACCGGATTCCTCGTCGGAATTGTGGCCGGTGTTGGTGCTGGCCGCAGCGAAACCGTGCCGCAGGGCGCCGCTGCGGGCGGCGATCTGGGCAGGGGAGTCCGGTCGCTGGCCGGCGTGACCACCGTTGCCGACCATGAAGAAACGGCCATTCCAGTTGTCGGGCAGTTCCACCACGAAGGTGATTTCAGGATCCAGCATGCCGCTGACCCGGCAATGCGCCGGGCTTTCGCCGGATGCGGCGATCGCCTCGCTGCTGATGGCGACCAGGTCGGGCAGGGCGATGCTGGCGACGGCGCTGCAGGCCATGCCGGGCGTGTGGACGGCCCGGCTGTAGCCGGCCAGCGAATTACTGGCATTGGCAAATGGTTGGGCAAGCACGCCATGCAAGGGCAGGGCAAGGCCCAGGGCGGCAATCAGTTTCCATGTTGTTTTCATGACATCCCCCGGATGGTTCGGTTTATTGCCGGCACCCAGTCTGGCGAGGGAATCATTCTAAGACTTACTGGGCCAATGTGCACTCAAGGAACTGGCTGCGGGACTGCAGGGGAGCGGCGAGGGACAGGCTGTGCCAGAGCAGGCGTGTCTCGGCGGTCACCAGCAGGGTGTGTCGCACGGCATCGGTCATCCAGGTAAACGGCCCGGCATCGGAGATTGCCTGCATATCGACCGTGGTGTCTTCATAGGCGAGCCGGTAGCTGCCGGCGCCGTTGTTATCCAGCTGCTGCGGCTGCAGGCGAAATGTAATTTCCCCTTCTGCAGTCTCGCATTGCCCGGCGGCATCGCACACCTTCTCGATAGTGCACTCGAAGGTGCGTACGGCACCTTCGGCAAAAGCGGCCGAAGCAAGTAAACAGGCAATACTGATTAGGGATAAACGTACAAAATTCATGAAGGTATTGTAATCACTCTTTACGAATTAACTACCTTAATGATGAATTCGGCTAGTGCGGACGGGGGTGAAGGCCGGCGTGCTCGAAGCTGAGCTGAGCGGGCGCGTTTTATCAGCGCCCTGGAGGTAGTCTCCTGTGGCTCGGTCTCACGAATCTATCCATATTCGTAAGAGTTCAATGCCAAAAAAATATCTGGTGCGGACGGGGAGACTTGGTTATTTTTTATAATATATTGTATTTAATGGATATTAAATAATTTTATTTAAATAGATGTTACATTCAATGTTACAATAAAACATCTTCACTATGGCCGTTTGTAAACATACAACTCTATTGATTTGACCCCTA
>JALRBG010000148.1 GCA_023257855.1 Pseudomonadales bacterium
AGCAGGCCCGCTTCCTGTTCGGCGAGCGCAAGACGCAGGCCCACGTTCTCGTGGGCGAGAATCGCGGCGCGCTGGTTAGGCTCATCCGACAGCACGACGTTGCCGCCGGTGTGATCCGGATGCCAGTGCGTGTTGATGAGGTAGCGGATCGGTTTGTCGCCGGCGATGCGGCGGATCTCTTCGCGTACCTCAACCGCCATGGCGGCGAGGCCGGAATCGACGATGAGTACGCCTTCATCACCCGCCTGCACCGTGATGTTGCCGCCGGCGCCGGTGATGAGCCAGATATTGTCGCGTACCTGCAGCGTTTGCAGGCCGGGCGCCGCCCCCGGGGTTTCGGTGATCACCGCGGGTGTGGCGCTCACTTCAGCATCGCCATTTTCCAGGTGGCGGGCGAACTCCGGGTACATAGCCGCAGCGCCGGAGGCCAGGGCCCAGCGCGGCACATGGTATTTGTCGGCGAATTCTTCAAGCAGCGGGTTTTCACCCGGCAGGTAATGCGGCACGTAATACTTGTCCGACGTAGTCTCCTCGGACGGGAAGCAGCGGTAGAAAGTGGGGCCGTCGTTGCGTGTGAACGGAAAGCCGAGGATCGGTATAGGCCGGTCCACCAGTTCGTATTCAGTGGTGCGAATGAAGGGCTCGGACAGATAGACCGGATCGTCGACGATGGTGGTCACCAGCAGGTAGTCGTCGAAGCGCTGGTAGAACTCCGTCATCTTCATTTTCTCGCTGGTGGTGGTGCCATTGCGGCGCAGCCAGCCGGCTTTCAGGTGAGATGTTTCAACCACCAGCGTGTCGCCGTCCCAGTGACCTGTGGAGAAGCCGCTGAAAGTGTGCAAGGCGGCTTCCGGCGGATGCGGCCTGCCATCCATCCACACGATGCGGTCGAGTCCGAAAGTGCCGTCGAGGCGTATCGCGACCTGGTCGCGCTCGACCCTGTCAAAGATCTTGCCGACGATGAGCGTGTTCGGGCCCCAGGTCTGGTAGGCGGCGGGGTGAGGCGTGCACTGGTGTTCCGGCACGCTCAGCCACGAGCCGGAATAGGCTTCGGCCTTGCGCATGCCGGCGGCATTCAGCGGCAGGCCAAGGTAATCACCGAGTTCCGGCCCCTGGCCGCGGTCGTTAATGTCTTCGTGACCGAACAGGCCGGGGTGGTCCCACTCGCCGGCGAAATCCACCTGCGCAAAGCCAGGCACGGTAAACAGGTTGAGCAGCAATATCAGTAAGGTCTTTTTCATGGGGTCTGCTCCATGGCGGACCGCGGCGGCGCGGTATAGCAGGGTGACGGCGTCCAGTTGGCATCGTCAGCTTCACGCTTGAAATGCGACGAGGTGACGAAGTCGCCGTTCAGGTACATGGGGTCGTGCACCACGCTGAGCACGGTCAGGTAGTCGTTGCCGGCGGCGGACATGCGGGTGAAGTATTCGGTGAGCTGCGTGTTTTCGCTGTAAGGAATGCCGTTCTTGCGCAGGTAGCCGGGGCGCAGGTGGTCGGTGACCACTTTCAGGCCGGCCTTTAACGGTCCGCGCGGCGGCGGGGGGCCACCGAACACTACTCGCAGGTCGAAGCCCATGGGCCGAGTCCACGCCGCCAGGGAATTGCCCTGCCAGGTGTTCTCCTGGTTTGTGATGTCGCCGGCCGAGAAATGCAGCAAGCGGGTCTGTTCACCGGCGTCGGTGTCGATGCGAAGGGTGTCGTCATCTTCCCAGGTGATGTGCAGGCGCAGCGGCATGCGCATCAGGCCGGCGGCGCCGAAGGGGCGGCACTGCTCGCCCTCGGCGATATCGCGTTCGCGGTCCCACTGCATGGCGGCCTCGCGTCCGGCCGGGTTGACCGGCACGCTGGTGACATCACCTTTTTCCGGCGTGATCATGCGCCACAGCCAGTCCTCGGTGACCAGTGCTACCCAGTAGCCTTCCATGTCCACCTGCGCGGCCTGCCGTGGTGTCGGCGGCGGGCCCGGGGGTCCGCCAGGTGGTTGAGCCGATACGATAGTGCTGGCAAGCAGCAGGCACATGCTCGCCATGGCCATGCCCTGGAGTGGCGTTATTCGTTTCGTCATCATTCCACGCGTTCTCCTTCGCCATTGCCCCAGCCGAAGCCGTCGGTCGTGCGCGTGATCGTCAGCATCAGGATGCGGTGTTCCTGTTCCACGCGGCCGGGATGGCCGGTGACGACGACGGGGTCGCCTGCGCGAATGGTCTGTGCGGTCACGCCGCCCGCGCCGAGCGCCGTGGCGCCCTGCCACTCGATGGCCCAGCGCGTTTGCTTGCCATCCTCATCGGTAGCGAGAACGTGCAGCACCGAATGGGGATTCCGGAACAGGAACTGCACCACCTTGCCTTCGATGGTGATGCTCTCATCGGGCTGGTACACGGCTGTGAATGAATGGTGTGACTGTGCCGGCGCGGTAATGAACCCACCCAGCAGCAGGGTCGTCAGTAATGTAGCGGATTTTTTCATGATGCCTCTGCGGGTTTGAAATAGTGTCAACGCCCGGCGGCGTTGCGGGTAATGATGTCGGCCTGCATGCATTCGGACACGATGCGCCAGAAACGCTGGTAGCGTTCGGCGCCCATTACGAACGGATGCGGCTGCCCCGGTGTTCTTGTGGCCAGAGCGGCCAGGCGACCAGGAGTGTCATCGAAAATCGGGTGGTTCTGTATTTCCACGTCAACGCCGTGTGCCTGCGCAACCTCGAGGTATTCGGCGATAGAAGTGATGTACCGCTCCAGGCCTGCCATCGGCGTGTAAGCGGTGGCGAGCACAGTACCGCCGAACATGCCCGCCGTGTGCCGAGCGCCGTTGTCGGTGACATCAAAAATGAAGGCGAGGGCGCCTGGGGTGTGGCCGGGTACAGCGACGGGGGTAATCACGGTGCCGCCGAAGTCGAGCGGCACGCCGCCGCTGACCACCAGGTCGCGGGCTGGCTTGATAGCGGCATCGGTGCGTGTGTCGCTTTCGATTGTCTGCCAGTCGGCGGCGGTGGTGCCGATGCGGGTGCCGTAGGTGTCATGGAAATACACGGCGCCACCGTAGTGGTCACTGTGGCCGTGGCCGAGCAGGATGGCGATGACGTCAGCGGGGTCGAGGCCGAGCGCCTGCAGTCCCGGTACCAGCACGCTTTCACCTTCGTTGGGCATGCCGGCATCCAGCATCACCAGGCCCGCGCCGGTGTCGATCACGTACACAACCGCTTCGGCATTGCCGAGCACATAGAGATTGTCGAACAGTTTGGTGGGCGTCATGGCGGGCGCGCTGAAGTCGTTGGGCCGCGCGTTGCCGGGCACACAGAAGAAGTCGTAGGTCGGCTGCAGGTCGGCGGCGATGGTGCGGGCGGCGTCGATATGTGCCTGCGCTGCGGGGAGGATGTCCTGCGCCAGGGCCGGCAGCGGGGTCAGCAAGGCGGATAACGCCAGGGGCAGCAGGCGTCTTGAACGGGAATCAGGCATGCGTGAAATCCTTCGGGTTGGGTTGCCGGAAGTGTTTTTTAAGGGTATTCGGAATGTCCTGGCGGATATTTCATCACGCAGGGAGGCATTAGACTAATTAATAGTTTTTATCTGTTTGTATTGATGGGTTTTATTGAAGGATCAGGCTTGTGCCAGCCTGGCGTACAGGGTTTCCGGGGCGATGTCCGCACCATTCGGCCAGGCTATCGTGCCACCTTCGATGCGGGCACGTTTGAAGAAATCCAGCGCTTTCAGGGGAGCGAATACCGGGCCTTTATCCAGCCAGGCAGAAAAATCGATGTTGCCGGACAGTCCGTCATCGAACGTCACCCGGTAGGTGTAGTTCGTTTCGTAGTGAAGGCTGACCACATCGTTCATGTTCCACATTTCGCGGTACCTGTTATTCAAGGGGTGCAATTTTGTGAATCTCCCGGCCATTCTTTGCCAATTTCCAGTCTTTTTCAAGTTCATCAAGATGCAGGTTGATCCACTCCCTGACCAGATGCAGCGCAGTTCTGGAACTCAAGAACCCCTGGAGGACATTGCCATCGCAATCGATAACCGCCTTGTCCCCGGCGTATTCCACATGGATATGGGGTGGTTCATGATCGTCGTAGTACATCCTGACCACGATGCCGAAGAAGCGTGATAATTCCGGCACAACGAACCTCCCTGTTCGATGCTGTAGCGCTGTATCACTATAGTTTGAAACTTCAGATTTGGCCGGAACTATTTCCTGAATAGCTGGTTTGGATGCTCAATTATCTTCTGCCTGCTCGCAGTACTCGGTCTGGGCGTCGTTGAAGGAAATGGCCACAGACAGGCACGCGTCTTCTTCCACCACCAGGCCTGAATTCTTGGTGATGCTTTCCACCTGGTGACCGGTCTGATGCGCACGCGCCTCGGCGATGCGCATCGGGACCACCGCGCGCGGGTCCATGTCCACGTAGGAGCAGGTGAAGCCGCGCAGCGTGCATTCGCTGGTGACGTGCCTGATGCCACGCTTCTGCATTTCCGCCTGCATCAGATCCACCGCTTCCTGGTTGAGGACGATGGCGTTGTTCGGGCGGAAGGTGCCGACGCCGATGGCGTAGTCGATCGGCATCAGCGGTTCGATGCTGGCGCCGAACTGGCCGTCGTTCTTCTTGCCGAGGTCGAAGTCGCCAAGGTCGGCGCCCGCGTCGATGAGGTACTGGATGATGCCGACATCACCGAGGTTGCCAGCGGCCATCAGCGGGGTGATGCCATAATCGTCATGCCAGTTCACGTCGAGGTCGTAATCCTCCACCAGCAGTTTCACCACTTCCAGGCGTTCGCTGTACGGATGGCCGTACTGGTAGCCGTGGATGAAGCCGAGGCCGGCGGCGGCGCCCAGGCTGGTTTCATTGTCGCTGGACTTGATGGTCGGGTCGGCACCGTAATCGAGCAGGAGCTGCGTCAGTTCGAGATCGCCGGCGAACGCGGCACGCATGACGGCCGTGGCGAAGACGATGCGCGGTGAGCCGCCACGCATGCGGGCGCGGGGCGTGTCATTCACCAGGAAGTTGGGATCGGCGCCGGCGTCGAGCAGTTTTTTCACCAGCGGCAGGGGATCCTCGGTGATCACCCAGGGAAAGTTGGGCGCGGTTTCCATGTTGCGGCGATCCACGGCCCAGAACAGCGGCGTGAAGTTTCGTGCATCGGCGACGTTCACGTCGATACCGCGGTCGATGAGCATGTCGGCGAGGGCATAGTGGCCGTTGAAGATGGCCAGGCTCAGTGCGTTCTTGCCATCGGCGACCAGCGCATCGATATCGGCGCCGGCGTCGAGCAGCATGGTTGCCGTGTCAATATAACCATCACGGGCGGCGAAGTGCAGCGGCGTGAGTTCGCCACTGGCATGCTGTACCGGACCGGTCTCGCTGGCCTGGCGGTCGCGCGGCGGCGTACCCTCGAAGCCGCGGGTGGTATCCGGCGGCATGAAGATGGTCTGTGCTTCGATATCGGCGCCATTGTCCAGCAACAGTTTCGCGACTTCCGTATGGCCTTCGGCTACCGCCCACATCAGCGGCGTGGTGCGGCCCCATTCCTCGCGGGCGTTGACGTCGGCGCCATGGTCGATCAGCACCTGCACGGCGGCGGGGAGGCCGGTCTTGGCGGCGAGCATGAGTGGTGTATCGGCGGTGAGGGTGACGCGGGCATTGGGATCGGCACCGGCATCGAGCAGCAGCTCAAGCATCGCGGCACTGCCATTGATGGCGGCCAGTTCCAGGGGCGTGGCGCTGGTGCGGTTGGCGACATTGACTTCAGCGCCGTTCTCGATGAGCAGGCGGGCGGAATCGACATCATCCCATTGTGCGGCCCAGTGCAGGGCCGTGGCGCCATCGACCTGGCGCTCGTTGACATCAAAGCCATCGTTGATGAGGCGCTGGACCTGGCTGAAGTCGCCGCGCTGCATGGCGTTGGCGACCTGTTGCGCGTGGGCAGGCAGGGCCATGACGAGCGCACCGATGAGCAACAGCATGGCCAGTGAGAAAACGATTTCCCGGGAGGATTTTTTCAGTCGCATGTTGTGATCCTGGGTCTGGAAACCCGATATTCAGACAACGTTTATGATCCATTGGCGGATATCGCGCCTGTGGCGCTTCTCCCGCCCTACAAAACTTTCACCGAACAGGTGCGAATCGCAAATCCTATTCAAATAAATTTACGCCGCGTGCACGGCCCAGCCACTCGGTCAGCTTTTCCAGCTCCTCGTCGTTCAGCTCGGCGCCGCGCTCGCGCTCGTTGACCAGCGTCACGCGCCAGCCTTCCTCGCTTTTGCGGGTACTGAAGACCGGGTCGAGGGTGTGGCAGGCGATGCAGCGCACTTCCATGAAGATGCGCGCATCGGCGTTGGTAAAGAATTCGTCGATTTCCGGCGGTACGTAGTCGCGCGGGAAAGGGATCGATTCTGGACCGAAGTTGCCCACCAGGTAGTCGAGCAGCACGGCTTCGTCTGCCGGTGAGATGCCGGTGGCGGCTTCACCCTGGTGCTTGGTGTCGAGCAGGTCTTTCCAGCCGGCACGGTCGAAGGCATAGAAGGCATAGTCATCGATGCCATGGCACTGGGTGCAGTTGTCGAGGATGACGCTGCGCACCGGACCGCCTGGCAGCGGAATGTCCGGCCAGGTCGGCGGACGGCGGATCTGCGCCGTGGCCAGGCCACAGGCCAGCACCAGCATCACGATGCTAACCAATCTCACTAAAAAATTACTTCTTACCACACATTCCCCTGAATATTCCGCTATAGGTTGGGTCTTGGATGAAATTCAAACTTGCTGTCCTTTCCTCTTTCCTCTGCTATGCGATCGGCAACAGGTGGGTGCTGCCACCGATGCTCTCGCGCTCGATGCCGTACAGGTGCAGCAGGCTGAGCAGCATGTTGGCGTGCTTCTCGGTGTTGTCCGGGAACAGGATATGCCGGTTGCCCTGGAATGTGCCGTCGATCTTGCCCACCAGTGCCACGGGGATCTTCTCGTGTGCATGACGGTGCGAGTTGCCCATGTTGCTGCCCATGTACATCAGTGAATGGTCAAGCACATTGCCGTCACCTTCGGGCATGTCGTGCAGCTTGTGCAGGAACTCGGCGACGATGCTGTAGTGGTAGCGGTTCATCTTGGCGTAGTTGGCTATGTTGTCCGGCTTGTCGCCGTGGTGGCTGGAGCCATGCCAGGCGCCGGTTGAGCCTGATGCAGGGAAGTTGAAGCCCGACAAATCGCGACCGAGCATCATGGTGGCCGAACGCGTGATGTCACCCTCGAAGGCCAGTGCGATGAGGTCGAACATGAGACGGAAGTGGATGTCCTTGTCCTGCGGAATGCCGAAGGGTACTTCCTCGGTGGGTTCCTCGACGCCGTTATTCAGGGCGATCTGGATGCGGCGCTCCAGTTCGCGGATGTTCTCGAGATAGGAGTCCATGCGAACCTGGTCGCTGTTGCCCAGCTCCCGTTTCAGCTCGGGGATCTTGTCGGCGACGGAATCCAGGATGGAGGCATCCAGCGTGCGTCCGCGGCGGCGTTCCTCGGTGCTGCCGCCGGTGCCGAACAGGCGCTCGAAGGCGACGCGCGGGTTGATCTCGGTGGGCAGCGGCTCGGTCGGTGAAATCCATGACATGGAGTTGGTGTACGCGCAGTTGTAGCCCCAGTTGCAGTTGCCGTAGTTGCCGGCATCCTCTACACCCAGCTGGATGGAAGACAGGATGGTGTCGCGGCCGAATTCCTGGGCGATGAGCTGGTCGATGGTCACACCCAGATAAGGGGCTACCGCGTTGCGGCGCGGACGGGCGCCGGAGAAGATGGCAGCGCCACGGGCATGGTTGCCGCCCGGCTCCTCTTCCGTGGAATAACACTCGGGAATGTCGAGGCCGCTGATCAGGGTAACGTAGTCACGCAGTTTTTCGATCGGCTTGGTGACGTAGGAGAACTCGAAGTCGGCTCCTTCCGTGGTCGGACTCCAGTAGCCCGGCGCCACGCCGTGCGGATGCCAGACGCCGACAAAGCGTTTCGGCGGCGCGGAGGCCTGGGCGAAGGCCGGCACCATGGCGTCGAGGAAGGGCAGTCCCACGGTGACGCCGGCGGATTTCAGGAAAGTCCGGCGGGGCAGGTGTTTCTTCGTGATCAGTTTCATACGTGCTCTCTCTTGCCGGTCAGTTGCCGGCCAGGTCGTTGTTCGCTGTCTTCATGCGCATGCGGAACTGCGGGCTGTTCACCACGCCCAGTACAAGCGATGAAAAACGATAGTCGTCCGCTTCGGCGTCCTTGACGATTTTACGCACCTGCGGCATGTCGTAATACTCGGTACCGCGGCCAACACCATAGGTCATCAGTTTTTCCACCGAGAAACGCACGAACTGTGGTGAATACTTCAGCAGCTGGTTGCGCAGGCCACTGGGACCGGTCACCGTGGTGCCATCCCACAACTCCACCGTGGCGTCGATGGGCGATGACTGTCCGCCGAACTGGCGCGGGTGACCGGCCATGGTGCGGTACTTGCCGTCGGCGTTGAAGTTCTCCAGCGCGAAACCGATGCCGTCCATGATGGCATGGCAGGTGGCGCAGGGCTCGTTCTGCCGATGCATGGTCAGCTGTTCACGCAGGTTGGTGATTCTGTTCTCGCCGGTTTCCTCGAGTGCCGGCACGTTGGCAGGCGGCGCGGGCGGCGGTGTGCCGAGCAGGTTTTCCAGCACCCACACGCCGCGCTTGACCGGCGAGGTGCGGAAGTTCTCCGCCCAGGTCAGGGCGAGGAAACTGCCCTGGCCGAGGATGCCGCGGCGGTAATCCAGTTCGGGACCGAGATTCACGCGGCGGAAGTGGGCGCCGTAAATGTTGGGGATGCCGTAGTGCTTGGCCAGGCGTTCGTTGACAAATGTGTAATCGGCATCGAGCAGGGTGGTAATGGGGCGGTCCTCGCGGATGATGCTTTCAAACAATAGTTCGGTTTCCTGTTGGAAGGCATGGCGCAGCTCGGCGTCCCAGTCGGGGAAGAAGATGCCGTCGGGAGAGGTGGTCGGCAGGTTGCGCAGGTACAGCCACTGCTGGCCGAAGTTCTGCACCATGGCGTCGGCCTTCGGATCGTCCAGCATGCGTCGCACCTGGGCCTCCAGGACGGCGGGTTCGCTGAGGCGGTTGGCAGCGGCGAGGTCGATGAGCTCATCGTCCGGCACGTTGCTCCATAAAAAGAAGGACATGCGCGAGGCCAGTTCCAGGTCGGTGATGGCATAGGCTTCACCGTCAGCGATGTTGGCCGGTTCCTGTTCCCGGCGCACGAGGAATTCGGGATCCGCGAGCAGGCGGCGTACGGCCAGCTCGATGCCGTCGTCGAACGAACCGCCGGAGCGGCCTTCGTTGTAGAACGTCATCATCGGGGCGATGTCGGTTTCAGTAACCGGGCGGCGGAAGGCCTTGCGGGTCAGCGACAGCAGGATACGTTCGGCGCATTCGGCCTCCTCGTCCGCATTGGCCGGGCTGCAGATGAAGATCTTCTTACGGCTGGGTGAATCGACTGACATTTCGGCATTGAATGGGCCGGAAATCTTCAGCATGCCGATGGCCGGGTGGTACTGCACCTGGGGCAGGTCGTTGTTCTCGATGGATTTGCGATCGTACTCCTGGATGAGGCCGATGTCCGGGCGGAAGTTGGTGGCGACAAAGGTGGCGCCGACCAGGTGCGTACCCGCCTTCACCGGCAGGGTGACGTCGAGGGAGCCATCGTGGTCGCCGCCCATGCCGACGAAAATGCCGAGGCCGGTGTAGTCGAACAGGTGCATGCGCTCGCCGTCGATGCTGATTTCCAGCTTTTCGCCGGGAATGTAGCTGCCGAGACCGAAATTCTGCATCGAAAAGGCATACTCGCCGTCTGCGGGGAAATTATGCTCTACCGCTATGCCGCCGCGCGTGTTGAAGGGCATGCCGTCGAGCTGCACGTTCTGGGAATTGTCGGCGTCGACGATATAGGTCATCTCGGTGGGCGAATTCCAGGTGCCCACGGCCATGCGGGCGATGCGCGATGCGGCGCGGGTATATGCCTCGAGCAGGGTGGGTGAAATCGTCAGTGAGCCGGCCTGGTTGTCGAAACCGCGTGCGGAGGAATCCGCCGGCAGGTAAAGCGACGGGTCGATGCGGATGCCCAGCAGTTCCTCGATGGCGTTCGCGTATTCGCTCTGGTTGAGGCGGTGCAGGGTCTTGGTGCCGGGGTTGAGCGGGGCGGCCTCGTCGATGCGGTCTTCCAGCCACTGGGTCAGCGCCAGGTAGTCATCGGTGTCCGGGCGGTCCTGGCCTGGGGGCGGCATCATGCCCGCGCGCAGTTTGCGGATGGCTTTTTCCCATTCCTCGGCGTGGGCCGATAAAGGGTCATTCAGGATGGTTTCCATCTCGAGGCTGCCGGCGTAGTCCTCGAAATTGTGGCAGCCGATGCAATATTCCTCGATCTGCTCCCGCTGGATGCGGTCAGTGCGATTGTTTTGCGCAGAAACACTGTGGCCGAACAGCGCAATTGAAGTGCAGAGCGCCAGTGATGTGCAGAGCGCCCGCGGCTTGTTGATGGATAAAAAGACTAGTTTGCCGGTATGTTCCGGCTTGCGTTGCAGCATGGCTTTCCCCGAGGCCGGGAGGCCGGGCCTCGCCCGGTCCCCGCACCTGAATGTGTCAGGTGCCTATATTGCCTATATATGGCTATTGTTAGTTTGTATGGACAGACCCGAAATTAACGCCGATTGCGGCGGATTGCAATCGTACTTGGTGCAAACTTTATGAACCAGGCACGGCCCCGGTCAGGGAGCAACCACCCCGCGGAACTTGCGGTCGAGGGTCCAGTCCGGGTCACGGCACAAGCCGCAGTCGGGACCAATGAAATAGAGGGCGGCCTGCCGGTCCCCGCGCAGCTGCCAGTCGAGCCATTTCACGGCGACCTGCGCCGCGCTGCCGCCGTTGGTATCACTGAATGTGCCGCCATGGCCCCGGTCGATATTGGCTGCCGCCACGGGAACCAGGCTGATGCGATTGAAATCATCCATGCCGTTGGCATAGGCGATGTCCGATTCCCCGCCCAGGATATAAATAAGGGGGGTGTGGATAGCATCCAGCGCTTCCTTGCCGAGATCCATGTCGGTGACCGGGTTGTCGACCGGCAGGGGAGTGTTGAGGATGCCGGTGTTGTGCATGACCAGGGTTTTCACGCGCGGGTCGCCTGCAACATGGTTGACCTGCACGCCGCCGCAACTGAAGCCCGACAGGGCCACCATGGCCGGGTCGATACGGCCGAAATACTTGCTGTCCTTGCGGGCGTTTTCTGCCAGCGCCCAGTCGACCGCCTGCTTCAGTGATGTCCAGGAAGTGCGCGGCGGTTGTTCACCCTCGGCCAGCGGTGTGCGTTCCGGGGCGCCCGGACCGCTGAGTATTTGGCCGCCGGCAATCACCAGGTAGCCGTGCGAGGCGAGTTCCAGCAGGTGAAAACGGCTGCTGGCGCCATCAAAGGAGCAGCCGCCGTTGCCCCAGGCCACGACGCCCAGTTTTGTATCGCCCATGGCATCGAGGTCGGCGGGCCGGTACACGACCTGGTCGGACAGGGTGGGGTCCGCTTCCTTCAGTGCGGGGAAAGGCCCGGTGCCGGGTTCGTCCGGTCGATTATTCACCGCAGGTTGGGCAAGGGTCGATGCACAAACGAGGGTGAGAACAAACAGGGTTAGCGCACGCAGCGGGCTGGTGGATCGAACACGAATCTGAGAGGACATGGTCATTATCCTGTTTACTGGTCACTGGAGTCTCCCTATATTAGCGTGCGGTTACAACAAGAACACCAAATATGAAGGAAGGGGGAAGCATGTCATCTATTCACCGGTTGTTGAGCTGTCTATGCCTGCTCTCGGGTCTGCTGCTGGCCGTTCCGGAATCGGCGCAGGGCGAGTTGCAGCTGATCCAGGTACATAGCCCATCCCTGGAAGGCAACCTGAACGGTGACACTGCCGACAGGGATGTCTACGTCTACCTGCCGGAAGGCTACGCGAGTTCGAACCGGCGTTACCCGGTGGTGTATTTCCTGCACGGCTACGGCGTTGGCGCGAAGGTCTACGTGGAAGGTGTGCTCAGGCTGCCGGGCTCTGTGGATACCGCGGGTATCGATGATTTCATTCTCGTGCTGCCGGATGCCTTCAACAAGTACAGCGGCAGCATGTATTCCAACTCGCCCACCATCGGTGACTGGGAGAGCTGGATCGCCGACGATCTGGTCGGCTATATCGACAGCCACTACCGTACGCTGGCGCAGCGGGAAAGCCGCGGCCTGAGCGGCCACTCCATGGGCGGCTACGGCACCCTGCGCATCGGCATGAAACGGCCCGAGGTATTCAGCGCGCTGTACGCCATGAGTTCCTGCTGCCTGCTCAACAATATGCCGGACCTGGAACGGGTCGCGTCGCAACAGGCGCGCATGGCTGAAGGCATCGAGTTCTACAAGCCCGGCAGTTTCGACAATTCCCTGCAGGCCCAGGCCGCGGCATGGGCGCCCAACCCGGACAACCCGCCGTATTATTTCGACCTACCTTTCGTTGACGGCAAGGAGCAGCCACTGGTTGGCAGCAAGTGGACCGCCAATTCACCGCTCATTTTTGTTGACCAGTACGTGCCCGCCCTGGCGCAGTATCGCGCAATCGCGCTGGACGTCGGCGACGAGGACGGCCTGGAAGCCACCAACACCCAGCTCGATGCCGCGCTGACCCGCCTGGGTATCAGGCACAGCTACGAAATCTACGCGGGCAACCACGGTAACCGCGTCGGGCAGCGCTTCATCGACAACGTGCTGCCGTTCTTCACCGAACACCTGGACGTACAGTAAAAGGAGATTTCCCATGATACGGCCCTGTTACTTGCTTGTTGCTCTCATGGTCATGCTGGCTCCAGTTGCCAATGTGCAGGCGCAAGGCGGAGGTTTTTCAGGGGAACGGCTGGCGGTCATGGATCGTGCCATCCAGGCGGAAGTGGACAAGGGCAGGGTCGCTGGCGTCGTGGTGGCTGTTGCCCGTCACGGGCAGGTCGTGCATAACAAGGCCTATGGATTTGCCGACGTGAAAACCCGGCGGCCGATGCACACGGACAACCTGTTCCGGCTCTATTCCATGACCAAGCCCATCACCAGCGTGGCATTACTGACGTTGTACGAGCAGGGCAGGTTCCAGCTCAGCGACCCCCTCGACATGTACATTCCGGAATTCGCCGACCTGCAGGTGTATGCCGGCACCGACGCCGACGGCAATATGATCATGGAGCCGCTCAGGCGCAAACCCACAGTACAGGATGCCTTCCGCCATACGCTTGGTTTGTCAGGCGGGCTCGGCAACCATCCTGTCGATGTCATGTATCGTGAAGCCGGCATCGGCATGTTCGAACTGGACTCCCTGCGCGACGAGATCGTCAGGCTTGGTAAGGTGCCGCTGCGTTACCAGCCCGGTGAGGAGTGGGTGTACGGCCTGGGCCATGACGTGCAGGCCTACCTGGTGGAAGTGCTGTCCGGCATGCCGTTTGGGGAGTACCTGCAGAAAACCATTTTCGACCCGCTTGGCATGAATGACACCATGTTCGGCGTGCCGGCATCGCGCAGTGCCGATTTTGCGTGGATTCATGCGCCCAACGGCGAAGGCGGCCTGGTTCCCGAGGACGGCGACCGCTATGCGCGCTTCACCGACCACCACTTCGCCACGCTCAGCCTGTCGTCTTCCACGGGAGACTACCTGACCTTTGCCCGCATGCTCCTTGGCGGGGGTGAGGTGAACGGTGTGCGTATCCTTGGCCGCAAGACCGTGGAACTGATGGCCATGAACCACCTGCCGGAGAACATTCCTTCCATCAATAACGGTACCGGTCCGTCTTCCACCGGTTATGGCCTGGGCGTGTCCGTGATCCTCGATCCGGCAAAGCTCGGCAGGCTCGACAGCGCCGGCAGCTTTGGCTGGGGTGGCGCGGCCACCACCACTTTCCGGGTCGATCCGGCAGAGGACCTGGTGTATGTCATCAACGCCCAGACTTTTCCGGGAGACCAGGCGTTGTTATCCCAGATCCAGAACCTCATATACCAGGCCCTGGTGGATTGAGCACGGGTGCTAATGCTGTAACATCTGCCAATGGCTTCCAGCAGCAACCGTCATCGTAAAAAGAACCGCCTGCCCGATTACCACTGGGTGGACTACGATGATGAGCAGCTGCTGGGTATGAAGTTCAAAAACCTGAAGCTGCAGCTCAGGAACAGTCCGGTTTGGCCCGCCGTCGAGCGCCTACACGCCGAACTGGAGCGCCGCGGCATTCCCGTGCGCCCGCATTGCTGGCTGTCCACCGAGTGGTTCTGTCCGGATGGCATTCCCGGCATCGCTATCCCGTTCTACCTGGCCCATCCGCGCCTGGCGCAGCTGGAGCGCAAGATGATGGGTGACGTCGAGGGTGGCAGCATGAAGTGGCGCATGCGTATCCTTCGCCACGAGGCCGGCCATGCCATCGACAATGCCTACGCGCTGCGCCGGCGCTCAGATTGGCGCAAAATCTTCGGCCGCGCTTCCGAACCCTACAGGAACATGTATACTCCGCGGCCGGGCAGTCACCGGTACGTGCTGCATATCGGTCACTGGTATGCTCAAAGTCATCCGACGGAAGACTTCGCCGAAACCTTCGCCGTGTGGATGCAGCCGAAGGCACGCTGGCGCCGCGATTACGAAGACTGGCCGGCGCTGCGCAAGCTCGAGTATGTCGACGAGTTGATGGCGGAAATATCCGAAACGGAACCAATGCGCCGAAGCCGGTCGGTGATCGAGCCGTTGTCGGAGCTCGACATGACCCTCGGGCAGCATTACCGCAAACGCATGAACATGTACGGCGCGGTCGAGAAGCGTTACGACAAGTGGATCACCCGCGTGTTCACGGCCAGGGACAAGCGACCGCGTGGGGTGCCCGCCAGCCGCTACGTGCGCGAAATCGATCCGCAGCTGCGGCGGCTGCTCGAACGTCGTGCCCGTCTGCACCCGTATTTCATCGACCATGCCATCCGCACCGTCAGGCAGCGCGCCCGCGATCTCGATCTCGTCCTGCGGCAGTCGACGCGCGAAGCCAAGCGCAAAGTGGTCCGGCTGCACGAACGCATCGTGCTTGATATCCTGCAACGCAACAGGGAGAACTACACACTGTGAAGCGCTACCGCATTCTGTTGATGACGCACAAGGACCTGGTGCCTCCGGAAACCATCGAGGGACTGACCGACAAGCAAATCGACGAGGTTCGTACCGAGTACAACGTCTACTCGACGCTCTACAACATGGGGCACGAAGTCATCCTGGTAGGCGTGTACGACAGCCTGCGGGAGGTGCGTGAAACGATCCGCGAAACCAAGCCGCACGTGGTGTTCAACCTGCTGGAGGAATTCTCCGGCATCCCCACCTACGACATGCATGTCGTGTCGTTCCTGGAGCTGATGCAGCAGCGTTACACCGGCTGCAATCCGCGCGGATTACTGCTGTCCCGCGACAAGGTGCTGACCAAGCAGGTGCTGGCCTGGCACCGCATCGCCACGCCCGCCTTCCACCTGTTTCCCTTTGGCAGGCGCTTTACCGAACCGAAAAAGCTGAAGTTCCCGCTGTTCGTGAAATCGGCCACCGAGGATGCCTCCGCCGGCATATCCCAGGCCTCCATCGTCGATGACATGAAGAGCCTGCGCCAGCGTGTCGAGTTCATCCACACCCAGGTACAGAGCG